>JAYSTZ010000457.1:0-3473 GCA_043719365.1 Verrucomicrobiaceae bacterium
TCCACAGCGGAGTCGAGCAGCTTGGTTTCGTGGGTCATGTCCTGCCCGTTTTGGGTGCGTGAGTCGAAGGCGTCGCAGAGCTTTGTGAACGCGGAGGACTGCCCGGCAGCAAGTGTGCGGAAAAGCTCCAGGCACTGCTTGGGCTGCATGAAGGTGAGGCGCACGTTTCCATCGTCGAGGACATAGACGAGGTAAAACGGTGCCAGAGGGTTGACTTCCGTAGGGCGCTTGTCGTCGCGCTGGCGGAAACAGAACAGCACGCCGGGTTGGGAAGCGGGAAGCTGCGGGTCCGGCGGGACGACTGCGAAAAGGCCAAGCTCTGCCGACTCCAGTAGCTCGCGGTTGTTCTCGAGAAAGCGGAGCAAATCCATCCGGTAATCCGAAAGAGAGAAGTCTGCGAGGGAAAGGCCGGAATTGTGGAAGTGGCTTTGGACATCAGCTTAAACGGGAAAAATACGTGCCCGATAACGGCAGGACGGGGATGCTGGAATCTCGGAATCCAAACACCAAACGGCAATTGGCGTTGATGGTGTCTTTTGCAGGCTTCGCTTTTGGAGGCATAGCGGAGGGTCTAAGGCTGCGGCACCGCGATGGCAAGACGGGCGGTCGATTTCTGCTGGAAGACTTGGGCACTGGAAAAGGTCAGACGAAGGGAGAACCTGTCACTTGGTATCATTGCCTCGTTTTCGACAGAAGTCCGGTTTGTTTTTCGTCCTATTCGCGGATCGAAGTCAGCGCATTCACCCCCATTACCCGACTCAATCCAGCCGCAGATACTCCCTCGCGTTTCCGTGGCAAATCTTGCGGATCATCGGACCGGTGAGGGCTTCGTCGTCGGGCAGTTCGCCGGACTCGATGTCGCTGCCGATGAGGTTGCACAGGACGCGGCGGAAATATTCGTGGCGCGGATACGACATGAACGAGCGCGAGTCCGTCACCATGCCGATGAAGCGCGAGAGAAGGCCGAGATTGGAAAGCGCGTTGAGCTGCCATTCCATTCCTTCTTTTTGATCGAGGAACCACCAGCCGGACCCGATCTGCACTTTCGCCGCGATGGTGCCATCCTGAAAGTTCCCTGCCATCGTGGTGAAGGCGTAATTGTCGGAGGGGTTGAGATTGTAGAGGATGGTGCGAGGCAAGGCGTTTTCGTCGTCGAGCTTGTCGAGGAAGCCCGCAAGCCCGTTGGCGTGCATGTTGTCGCTGATGGAATCGAACCCGGTATCGGGCCCGAGCGTGCGGAGGAGGCGGGTGTTGTTGTTGCGCAGCGCTCCGAGGTGGAGCTGCATCGTCCATCCGCTCTCGGCGTAGAGTTTGCCGAGGAAAAACATGATGAAAGCGGACCATCCGGCGTGTTCGCCGGGCGATGCAGCGCGTCCGAATTGCACGGCGTTGAAAATGGCGCGGGCTTCGCGCTCGGTGCATGGCTCGCAGTGAATCCGATCGGGACCGTGGTCGGACAGTCGGCATCCGAAGCTGTGGAAGAAATCGCGGCGGCTTTTGATCGCTTCGAGGAGCGACTCAACGTTGCGAATCTCGCGCCCAGTGATCTCGGAGAGCTTCGTGACCCATGCGTTGAACGCTCCGGGCTGATGCACTGCAAGCGCTTTGTCGGGGCGGAATGTGGGCAGCACTTTCGTGGCGATGCCCGATTTCGCGAGAGCGATGTGATGCGCGAGATCGTCCGCCGGATCGTCCGTGGTGCAGACGTTGGTGACTCGAAATTTCTCCAGAATCCTCTGCGTGGAAAGTCCGGGGAGCTGCTCGTTGGCCTGGTCCCAGATGCGCTGCGCGGAATCGGCGTTGAGCAGTTCCGTGATGCCGAAATAGCGGCTCAGCTCGAGGTGCGTCCAGTGAAAGAGCGGGTTGCGGAGCGTGTGAGGCACGGTGGCTGCCCACGCCTGGAATTTCTCAAACGGCGTCGCGTCGCCCGTGATGAAGCGCTCCGGCACACCATTCCAGCGCATCGCCCGCCATTTGTAATGGTCGCCCTCCAGCCATATCTCAAAGAGATTTGCGAAGGTCCGGTTCTCCGCAAGGTCCTTCGGCGGGAGGTGGCAATGGTAGTCGAGGATCGGCTCGGGCTTCGCGTACTCGTGGTAGAGACGGCGCGCGGTGCGCGTCTGGAGGAGGAAGTCGTCGTGGATGAAAGTCGGCATGTTTAGAGTAGTTCCAAAAGCGTTTACGGTGGTCGATCAAATCCGCACGAGCTGGCCCGCACCCATCTTCGCGGTTTCCCACGCTTGAAAATGAGTAAGGCCGACCGCGAGTGCGTCCGCAGCATCGGGCTCCGGCGTCTCCGTGAGCCCGAGGAGCACGCGCACCATGAAGCCGACTTGATCCTTCTGCGCTCCACCGCGTCCGACGACGCTTTGCTTCACACGACGTGGGGCGTATTCGTAAATCGGGAGTCCGCTTTCTGCCGCCGTAACGAGAGCCGCGCCGCGCGCTGCGCCGAGCGTGATCGCGGTCTTGTGGCTCTGCACAAAGATGACGCCCTCAAACGCGACGCACTCGGGCTTGTGCCGCGCAATGATGTCGGCGATGCGGGCGCGAATAGCCACGAGGCATTCACTGGGGAGAAGCGTCTGTTTGTTTTTTACAGTCCCCCACTCCAGCGCACGAACTTTGCCCGCGATTTTTTCCAGCACGGCGAACCCGGTGCAGCGGAGCGATGGATCGATGGCGATGATGCGCATTGTTTAGTTCCCCATCTCGATGACGCAGCGAAAGCCAAAGATCGGGTCGCGCTCCTTCGGGTCCACGACATCGCGGTAGCCGAGTTGTAATTCATTTTGCTGCGAAGTCCCCCACGAACCACCGCGCAGGACGCCCCAGGTCTTCCGCGCCTGCGGGCCGCGATAACTGTCTGCGACCCATTGCCAGACGTTGCCCGTCATATCGAAAAGCCCGCTCGCCGTAGCCGGATAACTCCCTACCGGAGATGTCTGCGGCCAGCCGTCGATGTAGCCGGAGATACCTGCATTCTTCTTGGTGGAAGCATCAGCGAAGTTGCCGGAATTGGGAGGCGGCGGCCATGCGGCACCCCAAAGATATTGGCGATATTTCCCGTCGCGTTGCTCGGGCGTGTTACCGCCTTCGTCCGGAATGCCGGCGGCTGCGCTCCATTCTGCATCGGTGGGCAGTCGGTAGATTTGCTTTTCGTCGAGGCGTCCCGCTTTACGCTCGCTGGCCGTGAGCCATTTGCAAAACTCACGGGCGTCGTCGGAGTGGACATTGATCACGGGATGGTCGGGCGTCTGCGTGAAATCGGCGAGTCGCGGGGGGATGCCGGCGGCGGCTTCGTATGCGGCATAGTCGGCCACTCGCGTCGGCCAGATGGCGACCAGAATTTCGCCGACGGGAACGAATTTCATCCCGAGTCCATTCGTCCACGGCGCACCACTGCGCGGGCCGGGGCGCTTGTCGAATTCACCCTCGGCAATCGCGATTCCGCCGGGGCGGACGGTGACTGG
>JAYSTZ010000458.1:0-3471 GCA_043719365.1 Verrucomicrobiaceae bacterium
TTCCTTTTCGCCGAGGTCGAGGTGGAAGTTTTCCACGTCGTCAAACTTCTGATACCACTGGTCGAACGGCTTGATATCGACGGCACGGATGTTCTTCACACCCTGACGGCGAAGGTCGGCTACCAAATGTCCGCCGATAAAACCACCGGCACCACAGACGAGGACTTTGTTCATATTTTTTGGAGTAAATTTAGTAGGGTAAAAGGGCGGGAACTGTCTTCACCACGCCGAGCTTTGCAAGTGGAGAATTTACAAAAGCACGGAGTGGAAAATTCAAATCTAAGATCACTGTTTAGGGCACGACAGCGACTTCCTCTTCATGAGCCGTCTCCACACGTTTCTCATTACCCTCATTACTAAAGCGAAGCAAAACAATTTCGGACACCGGCAAAACACGCGCAACAAGAGCGCCGGATGGCAAATGACTTCACCTCCACGTCCTCAAAACCTGCCGCTTTGCAAAGAAGGTGAAGCTGCCCGACCGTGAAACTCTTCTCGGCAGCACCCTAAGACGGTTCCGAATTTCCGGCGCTCGGCGGAGGGGGGCAGCGCATTTGGTTCTGTAGAGTAGAAACGCCCTCCGGGCTTCGGTATTCGGCTTATTTCAGAAAGAGCCCGCCCGTAGTCGCTGAAGTGATGAAGGGCTTCGATCACCGTGACCGCCGAGAAAGACTCATCCGCAAACGGCAGATGATGCGCATTGCAAGCGATGAACCATGGGCTCTTAAGGCCGAATTTCCGCATCCGTCGCGGGGATACACCAAGAGCATACTCATTGCTATCCGAAACGACGATTCGCAACCCTCGCTGGCAGAGACATGAATAACTCCGGCGCGATTCAGATGCGCTTGCAAGTTTGAGGTCAAACTAGGTCGCCGATTATTGAGATGCACCGCCAGAGCGCGAGCCTTTGGCCGTATCGAATTGGGGACGCGAAAACAACCACTGCGGGCTGATCTACTTCAGCGACCAGGCAAAACTTTATGGAGCAACGGAATTGCTCCAAATCCATATTTCCAGCCGGTTGCGACCATGCGGAAGGCGATGTCGAAAACAGGCACGAGCGTATTCTTCAGTCCTGCTCGGTGTGAATAGAGGGTATCGCGGCGGTGCAGGAGGAGCCCCGTATTACCCCTCACCATCGCATGAAAAATGCGGCGCTTGAGCCGACCCTCTAAATACAAAGCGTGTAAGTCCCGGTCGTAGCATTCAACTGCCATACGCAATCCTTTCCACGGAGCGGCCAGACCCTCACTGCTCGGATAGATTCGGTAGTGGTATCCGCCATCCACCAATCCGACCTTTCGGCCAAGACAGAGCTGAAAAAACATTAGTAAATCCGCTCCGTTCCCGGTCGGATAAGGACGGAAACCTTGGAAGCCGAGGAATTCTGCCTTGGAAACCAGCATCGGAAAAATATTCGCGACGCCCGGGTTTCCTCCGTTGGTCCACATTTCGGCGAAGTCGTCTCCCGGAATTGTTTTGTACGAGATGGGCACATTGGGAATGGAACCGGAATAAAATTCATCAATCGTGGACTGCGACGATACAACAGCACCCACTCCCGAGTCGCTCAAAATGCAATCCATTGACGCACGAATCAAGTCAGGCGCGATCAGGTCGTCATCCGACATAAAGAAGACGTATTCTCCAGACGATTCGGCGACGCACAGGTTGATGTGCTCGGGGCCGGCAACTCGTTCCGGGCGCCTGACGAGGCGGATGTTCGCTCCGGGAGCCCATCGTTCCAGGTCTTCAACCGTGATCGGAGGATTGGCGGCGTTGTCGGATACTAAAATTTCAATGGGCCGATACGTTTGGGTAGCCACGCTTGCGAGCGCGGCACCAAAGTATTGCGGCCGACCTATGGTCGGAAGAATGACTGTGCAGAGCGGTTTCGGGTTCATGAGAATGGGCTTCAGGTGACGAATGCTGACTGTTGCTCATGTTCTCGGAAACGACGCCAAATCGACGTGGCCCATAGAAGCATCACCAACTGGACAGCCGCATACGTGATGCATACACCCCAGACGGAGAAGAGCGCCCCAAAAACCGTAAGGAGGACCGCGCTACCAAGACCATTCGCGACGGATAAAAGCATAAATTTAACCCGCTTGTGAGCCTGCAAGTAAAGTGCCTGGCTAAAGAGGATTTGATTGAGCACCGTCGCCGAAACCAAGAAGGACGCTGGCCCAACGTCAATGAACCGGTTCCCTAAAGCAAAGTGCTTGTGCACGATTGCCAAGGCAATGAGCAGCATTATTCCCCCTCCGATGCACACGCCGACTCCCTGTTTTGTGGACCGGTAGAACAATCGGTCCAAATCAGCGAACCGTCCTTCACTGACCAAAATGCTGAATTGCGGTCCTTTCGACATGGTCCACGCCGACGAAAGGGCATGGAGACTGGTGATAAGTTGCATCGTTGCGCCCATTTTTCCCGCAATCTCCGCGCCGTGAAAATGAAACAATATCGGCAGGAAGAGGCTGTACGCGAGGTAGCTGCCAATCCAACTGACCGCAATCCTCCACTGAAACGGTAATATTTCGTTTTGCCACGAAATCACACCTGCCGTCGGGCGGGTTGCGAGATCACGAAATAAGCCAGGCCAATGCCAAACAAGGGCCACCACCATTATTGCGAGAGGAGTGAGCCCCATCAGCGTGCCGGCAAATAATCCCTGGCCCATGAGCAGAACAATCCAAAGGGTTACCGATGCTCCGATACGACAGACTGTTCGGAGCCCGTAGATGAACCCTGTTTGATTGCATCCCTCTAAAAACGCCATCAATGGGAGGGTGAGTAACGTAAGTCCGGTCGTAACCGACACGCACCACCACGGGATAATCCACTCGACATCACCGGAATCCTTCATCGCGAAGAACAAATGCCCGCCAAACCCAAGAAGCAGAAACGCCGCGAACGCCATGATGCCATACCATTTTAGCGACAAGCGACCCAAGGATATAAGACGCGAACGGGCTTCAGCGTCGCCGGCGATCACTCCACCGGGCCCGAACCGTAGCTTTGCGAACTCGTGGCTTGCAAACTGAGTGACACATTGCGCGAAGCCCAGTTCGAGCAATGCCGTGACCCCTGCAATCGAGCCGAATGTGTAGAAGTATCCTTGCGTCTCAGGAGAAAGGTTCTTTGTGATCAAGAAAATCGTAATCGGGCCCGCGAAAAGTGACCACGCCTGACCGAAACTTGAAAAGGCGACGGTGCGATCGAGCCCGATTCGGCGACGGAGTTTATGCAGCCCCGCCAGCATTAGGCAAAGTGTGCGCGAATTCGCGTGGCGAGCGCAGTCGCGTTTAAGCCAGCCCGATGTCGCAAAAAGTTCTGGCTACCAACCTCTGTGAGGAGTGTCTCAGGGATCGAAAATGAGACGACTTCAGTGGCATGAGCAAGGTTCTCGCGTAGCAGAGAACCAAAACCGCCGGAAGCGAGATGTTCTTCAAGGACAAAGAG
>JAYSTZ010000459.1:0-3467 GCA_043719365.1 Verrucomicrobiaceae bacterium
CGGTAGATGACATGCACCGGCTGGAGCCCCTTCGTCGTGCGCATGAACACACGCGAATCGCGCACCAAAAGATCCCGGCCTTCCACGATCTCGATACCCATTTGCCGGGCGAGATACGTGTGCTCGAAATACGCGGAATTGTATGCACCGGGCGTCAGCAACACGACGGTCGGATCAGCGATTCCCTGCGGCGCGATATACTGGAGCATCTTCAGCAGTTCCTGCGGATAATGTTCCACAGGCCGCACACCGATTCCCTCAAACATGCCGGGGAACGTCCGCTTCATCGCGCGGCGATTTTCCAGCACGTAGCTCACGCCCGACGGGCAGCGGCCATTGTCCTCCAGAACGAGATAATTGCCGTCCGCATCGCGAATCAAATCCGATCCGCAAATGTGGATGTAGATATCCTTCGGCACATTGAACCCCTTGAACTCGCGGCGGAAGTGTTTCCCCGAGAGCACATAGAAAGGCGGAATGATGCCATCTTTGAGGATCTTCTGGTCGTGATAAATGTCGTGGAGGAACATATTCAGCGCCGTGATGCGCTGTGCCAGTCCCGCCTCGATGTGCTCCCACTCCTTCGCCGGGATGATGCGCGGAATCAGGTCGAACGGGAAAATCCGCTCCGTACCCTGCGCATCGCCATACACGTTAAACGTGATACCCTGGCGCAAAAACGCCAAATCCACAGCGCGTCGTCGTTGGTCAAAATCCTCCGCCGACACCCCGCTGAGCAAATCGCGAAATTTCGAAAAATGCGGACGAGTCAGCTCACGCGTTGCGGCCATCTCGTCGAAAAACCCCGTTGTTGTTTCGTATCCTGCAAGCACGTTCGCCGGATTAGCGTCCACAAGCGCCGCTTGCAACTTATTCCGTGGAAAAAGTGAATTAAGGGCTGAGACGACGATAAGCTGATGATGAAAACCTCGCGGAATTCAAGCGCCCACCTGACTCAACAACACTCTCCAGTTGTCGGCATAGAGGTTCCCCTATTGCCGGTGAAAACGACTGCTTGATCGCTGGTGTACATTGTATGGCGCTTGACGGACGCGATGCCCGGGAACTGACTGTTGGGATATGATTACCCGCCGCACATTTCTTGCCCAAGCCGCGCTTTCCGCCGTCCCTCTTTGTGCGGGCGAGACGGTTCGCATTGTCGATACCCACACCCATTTCTACGACCCGACCCGTGCGCAAGGAGTGCCATGGCCGGACCCAAAAGACACTCTGCTATACCGCACCGTCGCGCCTGCCGAATATCGCAAGCTCGCCGAGCCTCACGGCGTGCGCGGGACCGTCGTGGTCGAAGCGAGTCCTTGGGTGGAAGACAACCATTGGCTGCTGGACCTCGCCGCGCGGGAGCCGTTCATTCTCGGCGTCGTCGGCAATCTCGATCCGCTTGCGACGGACTTTCCGGCGAATCTCGAACGGTTCGCCAAGAACCCAAAGTTTCGCGGCATCCGAGTCGCGGGCAAACAACTGGCAGAGAAGGGGGCCGAGGCCGCATATCTCGATTCCATTCGCCGCCTCGCTGATGCCGGACTGTCACTCGACGTGAATGGGACCAGCGAATACCTCGCCCACATCCCCGCAGTGGCGCGCGCGGTCCCAAAGATCCGCATCATTGTGAACCACGTCGGCAGCGCTGGAAGCCCCGTAAAACTGAAGCAGGAGTGGCGTGACGGCATCCGCGCTGCGGCGGAAAACGAGCGGGTGTTTTGCAAAGTCAGCGCGCTGCCGGAGCAATCAGGGATGCCTGTTGGCAAGGCTCCGACGGAAACTTCGTTTTACCGCCCGATCCTTGATACGGTGTGGGAGGCGTTTGGTGAAAAGCGGGTGATCTTCGGCAGCAATTGGCCCGTCTCGAACAATGGCACTTCCTTTGAAAATGTCATGGCGATCGTCCGCCCGTTTTTTGCCGAAAAGGGCGCGGTTGCCTCGCGACGATACTTCGAGTCCAATGCGCATGAGGCATATCGCTGGACGCAGTGAAAGCTGCTCACGTCAACCGTGGGTTAAAACCAACGGCTACTATTGGAACTGCCGCTGCACGGCGAATCGTCCGTTTATTTCCGAAAGATCGTAGGAGATGCTACTCGCGCAGTGTGACGCCGAGCGTTTTGAGGCGATCTTTGAGCTTCGTGTGCGCGGCGTTGACTTCGTCGGCGGTGAGCGTGCGGTCGGCGCTACGGTAGGTGAGCGAGTAGGCGAGCGACTTTTGGTCGGCGGGTATTTTTACGCCGGTCGCATCGGTGAAGACATCGAAAAGCTCGACGCCTGCGAGCAGCGGCTCGTTGGCTTTTGCTAGTGTGTCGGCGACCTGCGCGTGCGCGAGTTTCAGCGGGGCGAGCATGGCGATGTCGCGCGTGGTAGTGGGGAAGCGCGGTATTTCGCGGTATTTCTTTGCGGTATCGGGCGACGAAGCTTTCCACATCGCGGTGAGGTCAATTTCTGCGAAGAGGACCGGCGCGCCGGAGTCGAGCGCGCGAGCGTCTGCGGGCCAGAGCTGTCCGGCAAAACCGCACGGTTTGCCATTCATTTTCACGACAAGGGCCAGCGCGAGGGCGGGGTTCTCGTCCTTGTCGAAAGTGATGCCGGTTCCCAGAACGGTTGCGAGCAGTGACTTCAGGTCGAAAAGGTCTGCGTTTCCGGCTTCGGCGGCGCGCCAGGTCCGCTCGCCAAGAATACCCGAAATAGCGACGGCGGCGTGCAAAAATTCCTCCGGGCGCTGCGTGTGGAAGACCCGGCCAATCTCGAATAGACGCACCGATTTTGCACCGGCTCGGACATTGTCGCGGACTGCGGTGAGCAGTCCGTGGACGAGCGCAGGGCGGAGGACGACTTGCTCCTCGAGCATCGGATTTTTCACGCGCAGGCAGTTTTCCGACGCGGTGCGAGTGTAGGCGAGTCCGAGCGGCTGCGAAGGAACGAGCGTGATGCTGCGGGCTTCGTGGAGCCCCTGCGCGGCAAAGGCACGGCGGAGCCCCATAGAGCGATCGTAGTTGCGATCCGAGCCGCTCGCGCTGGCAAAACGTGCCTGCACTTTTGCAGGAATGGCGTCCATCCCGACGACGCGGGCGATTTCTTCGATGAGATCGACTTCGCGAGTGAGGTCGGCGCGGAAGCTTGGAGGCACCCATCCGGCGTCCGTTTTCGCGAGGCCGAATCCGGTGAGGATTTCATCGACGCGCGAGTCCGCGACTGCGACGCCGAGCAACGTGGTGATGCGCGAAGAACGCAGCGGAATTGCGGAGCGGACGGCAGTCGTGGTTCCGACGCCTTTCAACTCTCCAGCGGTTCCTCCCGCGAGTTCCAGGGCGAGCTGAGTCGCTTTCTCGCTTGCGGGAACGACGCCTTCGACATCGACGCCGCGCTCGAAACGGTAGCTGGAGTCGCTGGAAAGTCCGAGCGCCCGCGATGTGCGGCGGATGCTTTGCGGCGAAAATGCGGCGCTCTCGATCACG
>JAYSTZ010000460.1:0-8253 GCA_043719365.1 Verrucomicrobiaceae bacterium
AGCGTCCCGCTCCGAACCCGCCTGCGGCGGCGCGTGCCGGCGCACATCCCGCATTCACCAGTTCGATGGCACCGTCCACGACCCAACCGGAAGCGGCCTCTTCGTCATCGGAGAGCACGGAGGTCGGCGCGACTTTTTCCAGTTCTTCCTTCAAGAGCTTTGCAAACTTTAGGGGTGCCTGCGATTCGCGGACAGCCTTGATTCCTTCACCGCCGTGCGCGCCCTGAAAAGCGCCGCTCGCGATGGTGAATGGACGGACGAAGATGGCCTTGGGAGCGGGAGCCCCGGTAGCGATAACGGTATTGGTGACTTTCGTTCCGGCGCATGCGCTGAGGCAGACGGCGGCGGCAGTAGCGAGTAGGTGATTTTTCATGGGCTAGTGAATCCACGATGATGCAGTTAGCGTGCCCGACGCGTTTGAAATTAAACGAACGCTCAAAACCAACGCCCGATCGAGAAGTAAAAACCTTTGGTCACCATCCACAATTCGCTGAGAAAACCGGACCATGTGAACTCCGGAGCCATCGTGATGACGAATGCCGCCAGCAGCCCTACGTTCATCATGTAAATCAACACAATCGAGAAAAGTCGGCCCGGCAGGAGCAGGTCGCTCTGCCCTTTCGTCAGCATCCAGACTGTGAAGCTGACGTGAAACATCCACGCAAAACCCAGCGCTCCGAAAAAAGTGCCTGCATATTCCAACCCCCACGGAGTCCAGCCCGCCACGCCCCACACCGCGAGCACGGGGATGCAGTAAATCGGCCAGAGGTAAGGCGCGAGCGCGATGATGAAGTTGTACTTGTCTGTGACGATATACCCGCCCTCCGAGCTCACCTCGAACTCTCGAATATTCCCTTTGAAAAACAATCCCGCGATCCACGCGTGCATGAACTCGTGCCCCAGAACATACATGTGCACAAACAACGGTTTTCCGCGGATGACAAGGCTCGCGAAGAAAATGAACAGCCATGCTCCGCAGCCAACGATCAGCGAAACAAACTCATGCGCCTTGTAAAATGGCCCGATCGATCCGTTTCCCCGCATCGCCCCGAATGTGTGCAACAAAGCCACCGTGAGCACCCATGCGAAAGGCACAAGGCAAAGCCCGATGATTGCATTGAAAACGCGATGCCTCAACGGACGGACCAACTCGTCCTCGCCTTCGGCAGGTTCCCCGACCGGAAAATCCTCAGCATTCGCAAGCCCCGCCGCCCTTGCGCGAACGGCAAGTTTCCGCTCGTGCTCCGTCGGAACGGCAAGACGCAACTGCCGCGCATCGTACGGAGTCTTTTTTCTGCTTACGGTTTTCTTACGAGCCTTGCTCAAAGTAGTCCCCCGTATGCACCACACTCCGGTCCGTTTCGCAATCCCTGAGACGACGACTGCCGAAGGCCGACTTGGTTTCGGGAAAATACCCTGGATGCTTTTGTGTTCAATATCGGAGAATTACTTTGCAGCGACGAATTTAAACCGCTCGTCGTACCGGCCTCCCGCGTGCGCGCGGCAGCACTTAATACAGGCGGCGGCTTTGCGAAGGGGTTTTACGCGGGCAAGCTCGGAGCCGCACGCCGGGCATTTATAAAGGTAGCGCCGGACGGCGGTGCGACGCGGGAGCGGCAGGTCATGCGTCCGCTTTTCGTCAGCGAGTCCGAGGTCGAGGCAGGCCCTGTGCCACTCGGGGCCGTGGGGCTGGATGCGACGCTTCCCAGCGCGGACGTGCGCGAGTAAATGGGCGAGTTCGTGGCGGAGAGTTCGGTCGATTTCCGCCGCGCCGAACTGCGCCAGGCGCGGATTTAATGTCACGAGGCATTTTGTCCAGTAGGCCATCCCGGCCGTGCTGCGCATTCTGGCGTTCCAGCGCACGCGGACGCTCGCGGCCAATGCGGGCGCGCCTGCTGCGACGAGGAGCTCACGCGATTGGGCGAGCAGCTCGGATTCTTTCGGCAAATTTGGGCCCGGTGGATTGATACGGATGTCGAAACGTCTCTCGCGCGCCGCTGGCTGCAAGGGCGCAGGCGGCTCGGGCGGCTTCGGTGCAAAGAAGCGTCTTATGAAATCGAATTCCAACACTCCCGCGACGGTGAAATACCGGGACGAATCAAGCAAGCCGGGAGTGGTTCTGCTCAAAAAAGAAACGCCCGCCTCCGGAGTCCGAAGGCGGGCGCTTGTAAAAGATGGTGCGTTAAATCGTTACTTCATCGCTTTTTCGATCTCTGCGTCCGTGAGTTCCATCGGATGCCCCTGCCATGCGATTTTGCCGTCTTTGCCGACGATGAATGCGTGAGGAATACCGTTGATGCCAAATTTCTTGCCGAGTTCATTTTTCTCGTCGAGCGCGACGGTATATTCCATCGGAAGGCCTTTGCGGAACTTTTTGACGACGTCCTCTTTCTCGTCGGAAATGCCGACAATCACGAGGCCCTTGTCTTTGAATTTTTTGTTGATCGCATTGAGGTGCGGAATGCTTGCGCGGCACGGCGGGCACCAGGTCGCCCAGAATTCGACGACGACAGGCTTTCCCTTGAGTTCCGGTTTTGCGTCGAGGTATTTGACCCCGAGTTCCGGAAGTTCCTTGCCCACCCACTCTGCGGGAGAGGCGGCGTGGATGGTGGAGATGGTGCCAAAGGCGAGTGCGGCGAGTGCGAGTATGGTTGTTTTCATGGTTCTACGTGTAGATTAGGAGGGTTTCGACAGTTTATTAGCGTGGATGTTCAAAGTGGCATCCGGAATGTTTTCAGAAGAAAATCGGGCCGCAAGCCGCGCCCTACACGCACTTCGGACAAACGCCGAAGATTTCCAGCGTGTGCGTCACCTTTTGATAGCCCTTTTGCCGCGCCATGCGCTCCAGACCGTCGGCGACGCAGACGTCCAGCGTTTCCACACTGCGACATACCCTGCAAATGATGTGGTGATGGTGATGCTCGCCGTCGTTGAACTCGTAGCGATAAGTCCCGTCGCCAAAGTCGCATCTCCTCACCACGCCGATCTCCTCCATCGCCTGGAGCGACCGATAGACCGTCACCACATCGCAACCGGCACCACCGATTTTCCGGTGCAACTCCTCTGCAGAGAATGGCCCGTGCTCTTTCCCCAGGATCGAAAGCATCGCGCGCCTCGGCTCCGTGACACGGCCTCCGCTGGCGCGGATTTTTTCCAGCGCCCCGGCGATAGCGCCATCCGATGCACAGCAATGATCCGACATGCGCGCAGGGAAGCGCATTCCCGCCCGCAGTGCAAAGCGGGAAAATGCAGCCTTTCAAATCCCGCGCCCGCTGGTAAGCCAGCAACCATGCGCATCATTGCCACCTGTTTACTCGCCGCCACGCTCTGCCACGCCGCAGATGCTGACTACGTCCTCGGCCCCGATTCCCAGCCGCAAAACGGCGTGCCCAAGGGCGAGGTGCGCAATTTCACCCTCGCCGATAGCAAAGCCTTCCCCGGCACCACACGCGAATGGTCGATCTACATCCCAAACCAATACGACGCCGCAAAACCCGCCTGCGCGATGGTCTTCTTCGACGGCCCCGGCTACGCGAAAGCGGACGGCGGATTCCGCGTGCCGGTCGTCTTCGACAATCTCATCGCGAAAAAAGAAATGCCCGTCACCGTCGCCATCTTCATCGCTCCGGGCACGATTCCCGCAGCGGAGTCCGGAGCAAAACCACGCAGTAACCGCAGCTACGAATACGATTCCCTCGGCGATCTAAACGCCCGATTTCTCATGGAGGAAATCCTCCCGCTCGCCCGCCAGCAGGTAAAGCTCACCGACGATCCCGCCGGTTGGGGCCTCGCGGGAATCAGCAGCAGCGGCATCGCGGCATTCACCGTCGCGTGGGAAAAACCTGCGTCGTTTAGCAAAGTAATCAGCTTCATTGGCAGCTTCACCAATATCCGTGGCGGGTACGTTTATCCCGGCCTCATCCGGCAGACAAAATCCGCGCGGAAGCCCATCCGCGTCTTCCTCCAGGACGGCTCAAACGACCTCGACAACCTGCACGGTAACTGGCCGCTCTCCAATCAGCAAATGGCCGCCGCGCTCAAGTTCGCGGGCTACGATTACAAATTCGAATTCGGCACCGGCTCCCACAGCGGCAAACACGGCGGCGCGATTTTACCCGACGCCCTCCGCTGGCTCTGGCGCGATTTCCCCAAATAACTACCGCACCCAAATGTCCCGCTGCACCGAGCGGTCCCGGCGTTGGTTCGGATTATAAAACGGACGCGCGCCCTGCGGTGGAGCCACGCGCGGCAGCAGCTTCATCTTCGCCAGCGTATCGAGATCCAGACGCCCGGTTTCACGCAGGTTGTATTTCTGCTGAAATCCAAACAGCGCCTCGCTCGTCATCGGGCCCGCCGAACCATCCACCTCGCCGCGATAAATCCGTTCCATCCTTAAAATGCGCTGCGCAGCCGCAAGCGTATCCTCCTGCAATTCACGCGGCGCGACGGCGTAAGGAGTGCCGCGAAATATCGCCGCAATCGGGTCATACGTCGCATTTGGGATCGTCCGCGGCGGCTCCACCATCGCGGGGTCCGGGCGCGATCCACGCTCGATTCGCTCCGCATCGGGCTCGCGCTCGCGGAGGAGTAAATCGCGCGATTTTGTCTGCGGTCGCGGCGCATCTTCTTCCAGCGGCTCGGGGTTCACTTGCGGCGTCTTCTTCATCGGCGGAGGCGCGGGCGCTTCCGCTGGCGGCGTCGGTTTGGCATCGACGAGACCCAGGGCTTCCACGGTCTCATCGTCCGCCTTCCCCGTCACCGTCAGCCCGTTCCGGATCTGGAATCTCCGTAGCGCGGCGCTCATCTCATCCGACGATTTGCCGTCGGCTTCGCCGTAATAGAACCCTTGCGACTTCAGTCCCGCCTGCACAGCGCGGATGCGGTCGTCGGCTTCGACGGCGCAAACAAAGAGGGCGGCTGCGATCAAAAATGCGGATCTTTTCATAGTCAGACAACTTCGACGGGAAATCCCCCGTGTCAATTCGACCAATTTTAATATATTGCCACCCCATGCTTGCCAGCCTCGCCGACTACCACACACACACGCCGCTCTGCCGCCACGCCGACGGCTGGCCCATCGACCTCGCCCGCGTCGCAGCCGAGCGCGGCCTAGGCGAGCTCGGATTCGCCGACCACAATCCCATGCCCGAGCCCTTCGACGACTGGCACATGCTCATCGAAGAACTCCCTCGCTACATCGAATCCGTCCAAGAAGCCCGCGCCGCCTTCCCCCAGCTCACCATCAAAATCGGTCTCGAATGCGACTACCTCCCCGGCTACGAATCGTGGATCGAAAAACTCGCCGGAATGCACGACTGGGACTACCTCATCGGCAGCGTCCACTACCTCCCCGGCGGCTGGGAAGTCGATCACCCCAAATACATCAGCCGCCACACCGACAACGCCGATGAGGTCTGGGCGACCTACTGGCAAACCTATGAGCGATGCGTCCGCAGCCGTCTATTCGACTTCGTCGGCCATCCCGACCTCCCAAAGAAGTTCGGCATCCGGCCCGGCGGCGAGCTCCGGCGCTTCTACGAGCCCACCATCGCCGCGTTGGTGGAAACAAACACTCCTTTCGAGATCAACACCGCTGGCTGGCGAAAAGAATGCGCCGAGCAATATCCCGCCGCGCACTTCATCACGATGGCCCAGGCCGCAGGCATCCCCCTCCTCATCAACTCCGACGCCCACCGCCCCGGCGACGTCGCCGCCGATTTCGACAAAGCCGTCGCCCTCGCAAAAGACTGCGGCTACACCAGCACCCTCCGCTTCACGCGCCGCCAGCGCACCTCCGTCCCCCTCGGCTAAACCGGATGCGGGACGGAAACGAGCGGGAAATGAAACCGGAAAGGTGACGCAGAATTTGCAGTGATAAAAACGTCGTATAGGATTGCTTATCACTTACTTACAATTATAAAGACTCGGTCGTTTACACAGTTTTTTAGAGGGACAGACAAGTAGTTTTCGCGCTTGCGAAAGTAGTCCGCGGCTTTAGCCGTCCACACCTCCGTGAAAAGAATACGGGCACGCTTCGCAAACAGTCCAAGTCGTTTTATTTCCTGCCGACGGGATTATTCATTCGCAAAACGTGCCGATTGCGCTACCAGTCCCCGCTCATGAACTCAGTCCTCCACACACTTCGAGCCGTCACGATGGCCGCCCTTTGTGCCATCCTCACCACCCCCGCCTCCGCGCAGGTGCCGAATACGCTCAAGCACAACGTCCCTGCTCCATCGACGGGTGTGCAGTCGAGCGCACAGCTCGGCTACAGCGTGGCGGTGGATGGTGGCTATACCGTGGTTGGGGCACCCAATGATGACATCGGTGCTACAGATTCCGGTGTCGTGAAGGTATTTGACTCGACGACGGGAACGCTGCTTTTTGTGATCCCGAATCCCGGCCCGGCGGAGAGTGACAAATTCGGCTACTCGGTGGCGATCTCCGGCTAGCGGATAGTGGCGGGGGCTTATCAAGACAACACAGGAGCGACCAATGCCGGGAGCGCATACGTGTATGACCTGAGCAGCGGCACGCCGACAGTACCCGTGGTTGCCTTGAATAACCCCGGCCCGGCGGCGTATGACCGTTTCGGATGCTCGGTGGCGATCTCCGGCACGCGGGTAGTAGTAGGGGCTTACATGGACGACACGGGAGCGACCGATGCCGGGAGCGCGTATGTGTATGACCTGAGTAGCGGCACGCCCGCGGTGCCGGTGGCCACGCTGAACAACCCGAGCCCGGCGGTGCAGGATTGGTTCGGCGGATCGGTGGCGATCTCCGGCACATGGGTAGTGGTGGGGGCAATCAATGACACCACGGGAGCGAGCAATGCCGGGAGCGCGTATGTGTATGACTTGAGCAGCGGCACGCCGACGGTGCCCGTGGCCACGCTGAACAAACCCGGCCCGGCGGCAAGTGACCTCTTCGGCGACTCAGTAGCGATCTCCGGCATGCGGGTAGTGGTCGGGGCGCCGGGTGACGACACAGGAGCGAGCAATGCCGGGAGCGCATACGTGTATGACCTGAGCAGCGGCACGCCGACGGTACCCGTAGCCACACTGAACAACCCTAGCCCGGCAACGAATGACTACTTCGGCAACTCAGTAGCGGTCTCCGGCACGCGGGTAGTGGTGGGGGCTTTCCGGGACGACACCGGAGCGACCAATGCCGGGAGCGCGTATGTGTATGACCTGAGCAGCGGCACGCCGACGGTGCCCGTGGCCACCCTGAACAACCCCGGACCGGCGGCGACTGACCAATTCGGCTTCTCGGTGGCAATCACCGGCACGCAGATAGTGGCGGGGGCTTATCAAGACGACACAGGAGCGACCGATGCCGGGAGCGCGTATGTGTATGACCTGAGCAGCGGCACGCCGACGGTGCCCGTGGCTACTCTGAATAATCCCGGCCCAGCGTCGAATGACCAGTTCGGCATCTCGGTGGCAATCTCCGGCACGCGGATGGTAGTCGGAACCCCATATGACGACACGGGAGCGTTCAATGCCGGGAGCGCGTATGTGTATGACTTGAGCAGCGCCACGCCCACCGTGCCCGTGGCCACCCTGAACAACCCCGGCCCGGCGGCGACTGACCAATTCGGCTTCTCGGTGGCGATCTCCGGCACGCGGATTGTGGTAGGTGCCATCTCCGATGGTACGGGAGCGGCCGGTGCCGGGAGTGCGTATGTGTATGACCTGAGTAGCGGGACGCTTACTGTGCCCGTGGCTACGCTCAACAACCCCGGCCCGGCGGCGGATGACACCTTTGGCTGGTCTGTTGCTATCTCCGGCACGAGGGTCGTGGTGGGGGCACTGAATGACGACACGGGAGCGAGCAATGCCGGCAGCGCGTATGTGTATGACCTCAGTAACGGGAAGCCTACTGTGCCCGTGGCTACGCTCAACAACCCCGGTCCGGCGGCGAATGACTTCTTTGGTTACTCGGTGGGAATCTCCGGCACGCGGGTGGTGGTCGGGGCTTACCGGGATGATACGGGAGCCACCAATGCTGGGAGCGTGTATGTGTATGAACTCAGCGGCGGGGCGCCTACCGTGCCCGTGGTTACTCTCAACAACCCCAGCCCGGCGGCAGAGGATCGCTTCGGCTACTCGGTGGCGATCTCCGGAACGCGGGTGGTAGTCGGAGCTACCGAAGACGACACAGGAGCGAGCAATGCCGGGAGCGCATATATATTTGACCTTAGCGGTGGGTCTCCCACCGTGCCCGTGGCTACGCTCAACAACCCCACCC
>JAYSTZ010000047.1:0-12210 GCA_043719365.1 Verrucomicrobiaceae bacterium
GCCATCGTAGGTTCCCGCGATATGGACCCATGTGCTGAGGTCGGTGTAAATCGGGAACGAAGCGTAGTGATTCGTACCATTGTTCGAGCCGACCTCCCAATCGCCGCCGTTCATCCGCAGATAGATCTCGCCGCTCGTGCCAGCACCTTTCGCGAGGATGTTGCGGATGGCATTCGTTGGCGCAGCAGTCGTGCGCACCCACGCAGCCATGGTGATTTGGCCAGTGATTTGCAGCGGCACAGGATCGCCGATGGTGATGGATTGCGCGGTCCCTGAAAACGTCAGCGCGGTGTTCGCCGTGCCGTTGCGATTCGTGCTCAGCGCTGGAGCGCCAACGACCGTGCCATTCTGCGCCGCGCCATCGCCAAGTCCCGTGTCCGGAACAGACGTCCCTGCGGGCGGAGCAGTGCCAAAATCGAGCGGGTAAAATGCGAACGCAGCCACCGGATTTGTCAGCGCCGTATAGCCATCGGTCGCCGCGGTAGGGACATGCCAGACGCCGTCTGCGCTTGCGGGCAGGAACGTCGTCAGCGTCGGCGCCGCCGCAAGCTCGGGACGCGGGTCCGAGCCGTTCGTCGTGTAGTAAATCGTTGGTGAACCGCTCGCCGTGAGACGCAGCGAAAAGCCCAGAGCGACATTGCCGCCGTGCTGCGGTGTCCCCGTTGCATCGTTTGCCATCACCGCAGGTTGCGCGACGGTGTAGAGCCCGTCGCGGATGAGTTGCTCCAAAACGATGGCAGTGCGGGTGGACATCCATGTGTTCACATTTGTCACCGCAGTTTCAAAGTCCGCGACCGTGTAGCGGGGCGCGTGGCCGCCGGGCAGGCCGGTAATCGTCTGCGCATCGCCCCATCGCGCCTCTTCCATTTTCATCGCCTTGCGAACTTGCGCAGCGCGATTGTTAAAGCGCGCCTGGCATTGCGCGGTGGTGAGTGCGCCGTTGTTGAAAAAATGCTTTTGCGCCTGATCCGAAAACCGCCGCCGATACGCAGCACTCGCAAGCAAATCCTGATGCATCCGCTGATGATTACTGAACTGCAAACTACTCACATTTGACCCGCCGAACGGGCCCGTCTGATCGGGCACTGAAGAACTTGCACCAAGCGTGTGCTCGGCATCGTGAATGATGAATTTGAACCCGCTCTCACCATTCCGCTTGTAGTAGCTGAACCAATTGTTGGGCGTATTGCGCGAGAGGAAATTCGACAGCACCGCATCGCCATCGCCCGAGTAGAAAATGACGAGCATGTCGCCGATGAGGCTATCCACATCGAGCAGCACGGGCAGCGCGACGTTTCGCGTTCCGTCGGGATTGCAGCCGAGCAGCTCGAAGTATTTCTCGTCGCCCGCGTTCTGCGTTCCGATTGCACGACACTTGTTCCAGAGGTTCGTCCAGGCGACCAAATCGCCGTCCGTCGCCTCGGTTGCAAATGTCGGCGTCACCCCGCGATTGCCGCATTTCACAGCATCGTAGTCCGTGTCGGAACCACCGTGATAACTCGCGGCGTAGTCGGCCACGGGCCTCTCATCGGTGTAATACACGCCCCAGTAGTGCCCGTTGAGCATTACGTGATAGAAGCGACTGCGCG
Source organism: Verrucomicrobiaceae bacterium (assembly GCA_043719365.1). Classification (GTDB taxonomy): domain Bacteria; phylum Verrucomicrobiota; class Verrucomicrobiia; order Chthoniobacterales; family Chthoniobacteraceae; genus SXWH01. The sequence continues at coordinate 1,590 of JAYSTZ010000047.1, forward strand.
CGTATGGCTGGCCGAGCGCGCCCTGCGTATCGCGGCAAAACATATCGCGGCACATCGTGTTTTGGCTGCCTGTCCCGTAGCTCGCTTCGCGGTACCACGCGTAGTTCGACGCCGTCGCCAAATCGATTACACTAAACTTGTTCGCCCCCTCGTCGCCAAACATCCGGTAGTTCAATTTGCCGTCGTAATCGCTATTAAAATAGAGCCGAAGCGCGTGCTTGAAAAACCCATCGCCCCGACTTGCACCGCCGCGAATGCGCACGCCGGCGTTGCTTTGAAAACCCGTCGCATTGCCGTCCGGCGAGACATAGCCCGGCGGATGAATCACCTCAACCGACATCGGACGCTCGTAAAATCCGCCATGCAAATCCGCATTCGAATAAATTCCAATCGTGGGGTCCACCCAGCTCGCCATATCGGAAACGATCGAAATCATCGGCAACGAATTGAGTGAATCCGTGATGTCCGTCGGCGGGTAAGCCGCGATGGCGTTTGGGTCGATTCCGTAATTGAAGACCTGCCCGTTCACCGATGCCGAAGGCCAGCCGCGCGCATTTGCATCCGCGACCGTTTGCCCGAGCATCTGCTGCGCAAAAATATACGTCTGCGTATCCACATTCGTCGGCGCGTAGTCGTCCTTGAAAACCGCCGCCCGCAGCGTCGTCACCCCGCCAATCGACGCAGCATTCAATCCCGTCGCGCCGCCCGGAATCGCGCCAGGATGAATCGTCATCGTGAACGTAGGTGCCGTGGACACATTTTGCGGCGGGACTTGCGTGCCGTTCGTCATCGTGGGCGTCGAGCCATCGAGCGTATAGACCATGGTCGCTCCGAGCGTAGCGCACGTCACCGTCGTCGTTTGCGCAGCCGTGTAAAAGCCACGCTTCACCGAGAAACTCGTATCGTCCGACTTATCAAGAAAGCCGAGCACGCCGAGCGGACCGTTTGCCGCGCCGGGAGTCGGCGCACCCGTTGGCACGCCGAAATAGCGGAACCCATTTCGCGGCTGCCACCATCCGTAAGATGTATCCGCATATTGCTTCGGAAACGGCGCAAACTCCGTCACCGCGACTAGGTCGCTGATTCGCACCAGCGCCAAATACTCGCCTTCGGAATCCAGCGTGAAATTCGTATGCAAAGCCACCACCGGATTGTTGAGATTCTTCCCGTTCGCAAAAATGACGCGGTAGCCGTTTGCCGCAATGCCTGAGCCGACGGGGAAATCCCACTGCGCCACATTGTTTTTCAGCCGGAAGCCCGCGAGGTCCATGCCGAACGGGTTCGGATTGAATACCTCGATCCAGTCCGGATGCGCCAGCGGGTCGGTAGGATCGACGAGACCTGCCGTGTTGTTCGCCACGAATTCATTGATCGTTGGCGGAGTGATCGCGGGACTGACATGCACGGTGAAGGTCGCCGTCGCGGTCGGAGTTCCGCTCGCCGTGATCGTATAGGTCGTCGTAACGACCGGGCTGACCACGGCCGAGCCCACAGCCGTTCCTGGTGCCGCGAGCACGCCATTATCGATGCTCACGGCGGTGGCATTCTGAGTCGTCCAATTAAGTGTGATCGGCGACCCGGCCCCCGGTGAAACAATCCCAATCCCCGAGACGATACCCGTGGCTGTGGTCCCCGTGAAACTCGTCACGGCCGGATTTGGCGCAACAAAGTTTGTCGGGAGGTTGTATTTTGTCTGGAGGTAATAGCCGACCGCGTTCGTCTGCGTCGCGTTGAGCGTGCCTTGATAGACGAGCACCTCCGCCACTTTCCCCTGCCAAAACCGCACAAGCGTCGGGCTTGGATTTCCCAGCCAGAAGTTCGTGTAAACCTGCGGCGTTGCAGCCGTGGTGATGACCAAATGCGCGGCACTGTTCGTGTAGGAGCCGCTCGCCACATTGTTCACCGAAAGCGTCCCGCCCGCGACAACCGCGCAGAAATCATTCGTATCCGCAGACTGCCCCTGCGAGCGATAGAAGTTCGTCGTGCCATTGCGCCGCACGTTCAATTTATCATCCCCTCGCCCAAGCATTCCCGCGAGACTCACCGCCGACGAATCGAGCGAAGCCACGGCAAAAATCGTCTGCGCAGTATAATTCACGCCGGTCCCCGCGAGCACATTGCGACTCCCTCCGGTGAACTGCACGGCAGGCTTGCTGTTGAAACCAGCGTCGCTCAGCACGTAAGTCGGTGCACTCGCTCCACTTGTCACGCCTGCGGCAACCGTCAGGCCACCCCAGTTGCTCACCGCCGCACCATTCGCAAGCCCAAGCGAGTCCGCCTTCAGGTGCAGCGAGACGGAACCATAGTCGGATGGGTTAAACGTCTGTGCGGCCGCTGAGATCGCGGAATAGAAGACGAGCGCAGCAATTGTGCGGAAGCGGGTGATGTTCATGGAAAGAGTGTTGTCGCTGGGAGCCCCAATCTGCACATCACCGACGGATTATAAAGAGGAAATAGTCGAACGGTCGTCACGGCGAGAATGGTGCGGATTGCCCGCGACATTCTGTTCCTCTACTTGAGGACCGTTTGCGGGGTAAAATCCGCGTCTTGCACTTGTCGGGCCGGACCGAGGAGACTTACGTCCCATGGTATCGGCGCTACGTGCTTTTTTTATAAGGAGCGGCTGGGGCAGGCGGTGCATCCTGCGGAACTGGGCGCGGCGGAGATCGAGAGCTTTCTCACGCATCTGGCGGTAAGTCTGGATCTTTCGGCATCGTCGCAAAATCAGGCGCTGAATGCGTTGATGTTTTTGTATCGCGGAAGTGCGCAAAGGCGAAGTCGCAGACCATCGGCGCGCCGCCGGTATCGAGCAGGATGTTGGCAGGCTTCAAATCGCGATGGAGCACTCCGCGCTCGTGCGCGAAGTGAACCGCATTTCCGACCTTCGCGAGCATCGAGGCGGTCTCACGACTTCCCGGCGGTGTCTTCCGGCTAGCGAGCGTGCCGACGGCGAGCTTCATAGTGAAAAATGGCCGGCGTTCCAATTCTCCGACGGCATAGACGGGCATAATAGACACCCGTTCCACCTCGGCCAATCTGTTCGATCAGATCGTATCCAGCGAAAGCGCAAATTACTTCCTCCTCAGGTTCGGGCTCATCCATTGCCCCGCGCTCCAGCGCGCTGGCGAGCAGGCACGATGCGCACAATCCGCCCGCGAGCAGCGCGCAGCAGCGTGGGCAGATCGTGGATGTGCCGGTCATGATTCGTTTATCGATGACGCATTTCAGAAGGAAAGTTTCCCGGTTCCGCTGAGGACCGCTGTTGCTTTGGTGGTTGAACGATTGGGGACTGGCGTTGAAAGGTGTGCGCGACATGTCTGATTTTACACTCACATTTCTCGGCACCGGCACATCGCTCGGCATACCGATGATCGGCTGCGATTGCGCGGTGTGCCGTTCCGCGGACCCGCGCGACAACCGCACGCGCGCTTCGATTTACTGCGAGACTCCGGAGTTCGCCTGGGGCGTGGATTCCGGCCCCGATTTTCGCGCGCAGGCGCTCCGCGAAAATATTCGCAGGGTCGATGCGATGATTTACACCCATGCGCACACGGACCACGTGATGGGGTTCGACGACTTGCGTCCGTTTTGTTTTGGAGGGAGGAAGCTGCCGATTTTCGCCTCCGCGGAAACGATGGAAACGATTAAACGTTCGTTTGCATTCGCCTTCGTGGACGACCCTCGTTCGAAGGGCTATTTGCGTCCGGTGCCGAATATCGTGGAAGGACCGTTCCAGCTCGGCGACACAACGGTCACGCCCCTGCCTGTTCCGCACGGAAGAGTGACGACATTCGGTTATCTCTTCACGCGCGGCGGGCGAAAACTGGCTGCGTATCTTAGCGATTGCAAAGAGGTGCCGCGGCCGGTCCGCGATAGCATTGAGGGTGCGGAAGTGCTCGTTCTCGACGCGCTGCGACACAAAGAACATGCGACTCATATGAACGTGGAGGAGGCGCTCGCTGTCGCAGAGGACATGAAGTCGCCACAGACTCTATTCACCCATCTTTGCCACGATCTCGGCCACGCGGAGTTTGAACGCACGCTTCCCCCCGGCGTCCGTATCGCGTACGACGGGCTGAAACTCCACCTATGAAGCGACTGCTCATTCCATTCCTCTTCGCCGTTTTCGCCGCATCCGCGCAGGATCCGGGCGAACTGAACAACCTGCAAAAGGTTCCGCCGATCCCCGATGCAAAACCCGAGATGCTCAGCGACGCCGAACTCGCGGCACAGACTGTTGTGGTTTTCAACGAAACGGACTTCGACTCCGTGGGCCTGGCGAGTTTCTACGCCGAGCACCGCAACATCCCGAAGGGGAATCTGGTTCCGCTGAAGACCTCCGGGCGCGAGGAAATCACCCGTCGCGAGTACGACGAAACCATCGCCGAGCCGCTGCGGAAAATCTTTGCCGAGCGCGGCTGGTGGAAGCTTCGCGCGGAAGTGAACGATTCAGGCATGGTGGAGGAAACAAAGATCCACTTCGTCGCTCTGATGCGCGGAATCCCGCTCAAAATCGCGGCCACGACCTCGCGCTACGAAGGGGATGTGATCGAAGGGAATCCGCCGGAAATTGTTCAACAGAATGCCGCGGCTGTGGATTCGGAACTGAGCATCCTCGGCCTTTGGACCCGCCGTATTTCCGGCGTGTTGAAGAACCCCTACTATCGCGACACTCAGTCCATTCACAAAACGGAGATGACCGGGCAACTCCTCGTGTGCCGCCTCGACGGACCTTCCGTGACGGACGTACGCAGAATGATCACCGATGGGATCGCAGCAGAGAAAACCGGCTTGCGAGGCTTTGCCTACATCGATGCGCGGGGAATTCCCGGCGACGATGCGAGGGCGACAGGGCTCTACGAAGGCGAGCAATGGCTGCTCACTCTCTCGGAGCATCTGCGAGCCGACGGGATGCCCGTCATTCTCGACAACGGCCCGGCGCTCTTTCCGGAAGTTTATCCGATGCGTCAGTGCGCACTTTACCTCGGCTGGTACAACGAAACGTTGCACGGACCGTTTACACAAGGCGGCTTCAAGTTTGTCCCCGGTGCCGTGGCGGTTCACATCCACTCTTTCAGTGCGGAAAGCCTGCGCAGCGAGAACCGGAACTGGTGCGGACCATTGATTACGCGCGGCGCAGCGGCCACGATTGGCAATGTGTACGAGCCGTATCTCACGCTGACTTCGCACCTCGACGTGTTTGAGCGCCGGCTTTCCGAGGGCTTCACGTTTGCGGAAGCGGGGCACATGTCCGTCCGCTTTCTTTCGTGGATGACGACTTGGGTCGGCGACCCGCTCTATCGTCCGTTTCGCTTTCGGCTGGAGGGAAAAATGCAGGCATCCAACGAATGGGATGCCTATCGTGCAGGAGTCGCTGCGTGGGCAAAACCCGGCGGCAACGATGCATCTCTCTCGGCTGCGGCGAAACGGCTGAAGAGCGGCGCAATTTATGAAGGGATGGGGCTGCTCCACCTCCGCGCTGGAAACAACGCCGATGCCTTGCGCGCCTTCCAGGCGGCCCGCGCGACCTATTCAAATGCGGACGATCACATTCGCGTCGCCGTTCACGAGACCTCGGCCGTGCAAGCGCTGAAAGGGAACGCCGCCGCGCTCACGTTTGTCCGCCAGCAAATCGGCACGCACGATGCGGGAACAGGCGTGAATATTTTACGCATCGTCGAGCAGGCTTTCGCGCCGCTTAAAAAGCCGCAGGGCCCCCCGCCGAAGCGGTAACAGATCGCTAACAATTTTCCATGAGACGAAACGGTCGCGCCGTTGTTTCTTTCGGCGGATAATCGCCGTCCCGCTCACCGGGTAGGAAGAAGGAGTCGTGTCTCAACTAACCTTGAGGTGCGCAGGGGACCTTCGTTCTGCCCGGTGAGCGGGGCGGCGATTTCCTTTTTCCCGGAGACCCCGACAAACAAAGTAGTGGCGCAGACGGGTCGCCTGCGCCACTACGGCTCCACGATCACTCGCCGCCGATCCGCCACAACGCGCTGTCGGCACGGACGAAGATTTTTCCTGCACTGAGTGCTGGTGTGGAGAGGACGAGTTCTTCCGGTTCTTTTTTGAGCGGGAGCTGGAGCGACGCGACCACTGCGCCCTCGGGTGCGGCGGTGTCCACGATTTGAAGCAGGCCTTTTTCGTTTACTGCGACCAGTGTTTTCCCGGAACCAACAGGCGATCCGCTGAACGCTCCCGCGAGGCGCAGCTTCCACCCGCTTGTGCCGGTTTTGATGTCGGCTGTCGCGATGACTCCGGCGCTGTTGATCGCGAAGATGCGGTCGCCCAGAACAATCGGGCTGATGGTCGCGGGGTTGATTTGCTTGGACCGCCAGACTTGCTCGGGCGCTTCGCCGTTGGATTTTGGAACCAGGGCGGTGATTCCGTTTGACGGCGCATAGATGACGCCGCCGGAGACGACGCTGGAGCTGGTCGTCGATGCGCCTTCGGCGTAATCCCACAGCGTGCTTCCGGTTTCCGGATTCACGCCGAGCAGGCCTTTCGAGGACTGCAAAATCGCGACACCCTTCCACGAGATCGGGCTACACCAGTTTGCCGCTTTCGGGCGGTCGAGCTTCCAAAGATTACGGCCCGTTTTCGTGTCGATGCCGAGTGCATAGCTCTCGCTGTCGTTTTCGATCTGCGTGACGACCGTCCCGCCAATGACGATGGGCGATGATGCCATGCCGAGACTGTTGCTCGCGTTGGGATAATCGGCAGTGAGCCCGCGCACCCAGAGCAATCCACCATCAAGGTCGAACGCCGCCATGTCGTTGCTGCTCCACAGTGCGAAAATGCTCTTCCCGTCGCTGCAAGGTGTGCAGGCAGCGATGGACGTTTTCGGGTGCGCCATCGTGCGTCCGGTCGCCTGGAGCTGCCGCTCCCATAGCTTTTTGCCGTCTTCCGTGGAGAAACAAATGACGTGAAGCCGCTCCTGCGCCGGCCCGCTGGAGCACGTGACGAATACTTTCTCGCCGATGACGATCGGACTGGCCAGGCCGCGTCCAGGCAGCGGCGCGGTCCAGTCGATTTTCGGCTTCGCGGGAATATTCGCATCCGCGACGGTGCCGGTACTTTCCGGTCCGCGAAATTGCGGCCAGTCTGCGGCGGCGAGTGAACTTGCAGCGAAGGCAATGGTGAGAAAAGTGCGGAGCATAAAGGTGAGTGGTCTGTGGAAACTAATGAGTGCCCAGTATTTGTCAGTTCAGAAAGCCCATCATTTCACGAATCGAAGAAAAGCATCTGACGCGCGTTATCGTGTAATGCCATCTTCCACAAATAAAGAGCCGGGGGAAAGTAGCAGGGCCGTCCCGGCGGGGTGTGATTAAAAGTGGAACAGAGTGAAGAAGCTTCGTGCCCATGCGGAAAGACTGGCGCGGGGTAGCGCCTGCGCCCTCGCAGGCGGCGGCTGCGTCGCCCTCGACGCAGCGGGGCGGTGTGCCGGTCCGTGGCGAGTCTTCATCGCTCGGTTGGCTGCCCCCGCTTCGCCTAGCCATGTTTCGGCGAGGGCGCCGAAACCAGCCTGCGAGGGCGCAGTCGCTACCCTGCGGCAGTCTTTTTGCTTTGCTCGCATTCGCACTATTCCACTTTTAATCACACCCGTCCCGGCGCCGTTGCGACACTGCTTACCTCGACGCGGCAAGCGCCTTCGGCGCTCGGGGGCGGGACTCCCCCGCTACGATTCGTTCCTCTCCGCAATCTCTTTATTTCCGCCAAATGATATAAGTTCATAGATTCCAGAGATTAACCTTGCCAGAAGCCCTCCATTGATTCTGGATATTTTGGTAATGAAACATCTTTTCGTTTTCCTCGCCCTCACGGCACTTGCAACAACCGGCAATAGCCTTGCCAAAGAACTCGACTTGACCGACTCATCAGCCCGCCCACTCGTTGACTCTGCCGGAGTAAAGCAAAACTACCCAAAACCCGCACCGAGTGCGAACCAACCGCGCGGCGCAAGGCCGATGCGCGCTCAAAGGAACATCGCGAGCGTTCCTTCGACCCCAGGGAGTCTGCCGGTGTGGCAACACACGATTTACGGCTCGGGAATTGGTCTGGTCGGCATGGAGTTTTTTACCCTCAACGGCCAGCGCGAAGTCTATATTACCGGATCAACTGGAGGCGGATTTGGAGACAATGACTTTTGGCAGATTCTACAGCCGGAAGGGAACGGCTACCGCCAAGTATGGGCCCATCCTCCTTACCAATCCGCGCTCGTCTCCCTCTCTCTAGCAAACGTAGTCGGTGATGCGACACCCGAAATCGTCGTCGGTCTGGAGTCGGGCGAGATTGAGTTTTACGACCCGGCGACGCGCACCCGTATTGGCAGGTTCAATGTCCCGGACGGCGTAAACACATTGCGAGCGGCGGACCTCACCGGCGATGGCGTCGCGGAGTTTGTCGTGCTGAATGACACGGCCCTCCGGGTCTTCGATGCGTCCGGCGCACTTCTCTGGAGCGTCGCAGGGCCGGGTGGTTCCGACCTCGTGGTTGCGCAGATGGACACCGATGCGGCCCTCGAAATCGCGACGACATCGGGTCATGTCGTTGATGCGGCTTCGCACGCTATTCAGTGGACTTACGCCGGCGGCTTCGGCGGATACCTTCGGGCGCTTGATTTTGATCAAGACGGTCGCGCAGAGCTTATCTCGGCGGCTCAATGGAACGGAATCACCACGTATGATGTGGATCTTCAGGCTGAAAAATGGCACCTCGCAACGAGTCACGACATAGGCGCAATCGAAGTCGCGAATGTGGACGCGGATCCGGAGGTCGAACTCATTTATGGCGACGGCCAATGGGGCTCTATTCACGTTCTCAATGCCGCTACGCATACAGAAAAATGGAGCGTAGGAAATCCAGAGCACGGCGTCACCCGCATCGGGTTCGGGGACGTGAATGGAGATGGTGTGAAGGAACTCCATTGGGGCGCAGGGCATACATCGTCCGGGTCGGATTACCTATTTGTCGCGAACACGCAGGCACATCAAATTATCTGGCACAGCGAACATCTCGATGGTCCATTTATCTCGCCCGTTATCGGCGATATTGATGGCGATGGATTACCGGAGCTTGTGACCGCTTGTCGGTCTTCAGAATCGGGCTACGACAGCGGGCGCATCCTCGTTTTTGATCTCGCCACGCTCGCATTGCGTGCAATCTCACCGCCGATTGTCGGGAACTATTCATGGACTGGGCTAAATGATCTTCGCCTCCGCAATGTCGATGGTGATGCCGCTCTCGAAATCATCGTGGGAGCGGACCGCCTGTACGACGGAGTGGTGGAAATCTATGACTTCTCCCCGCAAAGCGTATTTTCCTTAAAATGGACGAACACCAGCAGGCCGTCCGGGATGCCCTATAGCCAAGTCGAGGCACTCAATCTGAACGGAGATGCCACGCCCGAAATTATCGCAGGCAATGACCGCGCGCATACCGGCTCCACGGGAGCATTTATCAAAGTCATCGACTACGCGACCCAAGCCGTGACATGGCAATCCCCAAACCTTGGCGGAAACTGGAATGGCGTCAGCACGCTGGAGGTTGCGGACTTTGATGGGGACGGACAGCTCGAGTTTCTCGCCGTACTCCGAGGGGCGGGAGTCTTTGTTTTTGACGCCACCACGCACATTCAAAAGCTCGCACTCACCGGAGACTACGAGTGCGCTGCTGGGGTCGTAGGCGACTCGGGATTTTACGTCGGGCGGACCAACGGCACTGTCCAGCGATTCGCTCCAACCCTGGCCGGAGGCTACACAGCCGCCGCGTCATGGTCGGCATCCACGGCACCCATCACCGGACTCACCTGCACCGAATCGGCAACCGTATGGGTCTCGGCGAACGGCATCCTTTCGCTTTGGAATGGAAGCACCTCTCCGCTTTGGGCCAGCGCATCCGTCGGCTCACAATCTCGAGTCTCGGTGCAAGCCGAAACATCGCTCCGGGTATTCACTGCAACGAGCTACGGCGTGGCAGCTTTTGATGTCGCAGACCGCACGGTGCTCCCCGCCGTAAGCCTCACCGCTACAGGAGCCCTTATGGAAGGTTCCCCCGGCACCGCACAAATCAACATCGCGCTCAGCTCAGCCCAAGCAGGACCAGTCACGGTGGAGTTCACCCTCGCCGGCACGGCGACATCGGAAGCGGACTACCGCATTACCGGCGCAACCTCGCTCGGAGCCGATAGCTGGAGCGCGACCATTCCCGCCGGAGCAACCTCTTACCTAGTCACCCTCGCCGCCATCCAAGACCGAACACCCGAAGGCAGCGAACAAATCGACGCGACTCTTTCCCCGAGCGACAGCTACCGAATCTCTACTTCCTATTTTGGAAGCGTCGCACTGGATGATGACGAACCAATCGTCAGCGTTTACGCAAGCGACGACATCGCCAGCGAATACCGGATTGAGCGAGTCTTCGATCTCGGCAGATTCACCTTTTTCCGCACCGGCAATATTTCAAAACGTCTCGCTGTCCGCTTCGTTCTTGAAGGCTCTGCCGAACGCGGCACCGACTATCGCAGCCCCACCTCCGTCGTCATCTTTCCACCGGGCCGAAACACCGTCTCGCTGAAGATTCACCCCATCGCAGACCTCGTCGCCGAACCCGAAGAATCCGT
>JAYSTZ010000461.1:0-3436 GCA_043719365.1 Verrucomicrobiaceae bacterium
GGAATTGCCTTTCAGGCTACCTCCGGTTCGCGAGCTACTTTGCGCTTCGCGCCATTCCACTTTTAACCACACCCGGTCATGCGGCAGGCTGCGACGAACATTGCCTTCTAGGATCTGGCAGAGCGCTCCTGAGTGCTCCTAAAGAGGTATTTCCGTCCTCACCTTTTTGACCTACGTTCGGAACTATGAAACACACGCAGAACATCCAGCGTCCGCTTTGCCGCCTTGCAACGATCACGGCTTTCGCGTTGACCGCGCTCGGGGTGCCCGCGTTCGCGATTGATGCCGATGGCGACGGACTGAACGATATTTGGGAAATGATCTACAGCGCACAATCCCTCGCAGCTTCAGGCGATGCTGATGGCGACGGGGCGACGAATGGCGAGGAGAGTCGGGCGGGGACGAATCCTTTCGACCCGAACTCCCGGACGGCTCTGACACTTGCTCCGTGGGCCCCGACGCAGTTGCAGCTCGGCTTTTCCCGCATCGCGGGGAAGCGCTACAAGCTGGAATCCAAAACGGATTTATCGCTCGCGAATTGGACCACGGAGGTGACTGAGGTTGCGCCCATCGCAGACCAGACGACCTTCGTTGTGAACAAACCCGCTGGCTCGAAGTTCTGGCGCATCGCCATCGACGATGTGGATAGCGATACGGACGGCGTGCTTGATGCAGAGGAGCGTTGGCTGGGCTTTGACCCCGCGACGACGCGCACGGCGCGAAACGATACGCAGGATCTCGCCCGCGTGAATGCGGGGCTTGCTGCCGCCAGTGTGGTCACGGTCGCGACGCTAGACCCACGCTTGAGCGAGCGGTGGCCGGACCCTGCGGCAATCGTCGTGCGGCGGAGCGGCGGGCTGAAACCGATCACGGTAAATCTGGCGTTCTCCGGAACCGCCACGCGCAACTCCGACTACAACGCGAGCATCGCCGGGACGACGGTTTCGTTCGGTGCCGGAGTGCGCGAAGTGCCGGTGGACCTGACGCCCATTGCGGACGCGAATGACGCGGAGAGCGCCGAGACAATCGTCCTCACCGCGCTCGCCGGCAGCGGATACTCGCTCGGTTCGAGCGCGAGTGGGACGGTCACTTTGGAAAACGAAACTGCCAGTAGTTTGCCGTCGGCGAAAGCGGCGGCGCGGTTTCTCATTCAGGCGGCGTTTGGTCCGGATCAAGATTCAGGCGGCGATGCCGACGATATTCCCGAGAACGTCGAGGAAGTCATGGCGGTGGGCTTTCCTGCGTGGATCGAAAACCAACTTGCCCGCCCGGCCAACAAGCTCCAGCCGTGGGTGGACTGGGCTTCGGTGAATGGCCCGGCGCTTCAAATGTATGGCCGCTGGTTGCAGCACGCGTGGTGGAATCGCGCGATGGGAATCCCGAAATTGCGCCCCGACAACGCGGGCACGGTCGCGCCCGATCCACTTCGCCAGCGCGTCGCGTTTGCGCTCAGCGAAATCCTTGTAGTGAGCGACCGCCCTGAATCGCTCGCCGTGGAGCCGCGCGGCGTGACGAACTACTACGACTTGATGGTCACGCACGGCACGGGGAATTTTCGCGACCTGCTGTTCGATGTCGCGATGCATCCGGCGATGGGCATTTACCTCTCGCATCTCGGCAACCAAAAGGCGGACCCGGAGAACAAGATCTACCCCGACGAGAACTTCGCCCGCGAAATCATGCAGCTCTTTTCCATCGGACTGTGGAGGCTCAACCCCGACGGTTCGCGATACCTCTCGAACGGCACCGACCTCGACCCCGCAGGCAACGGCGTCCCCGCCGGACAGCCCATCGCGACTTACGGAAATGGCGACATCACGGAGCTTGCACGCGTCTTCACCGGGCAATCGTTTGGCAATAATACGAACTTTTCGCTGTATCCCCGCGACTTCACCGTTCCGATGAAAATCTGGGACGATTACCATGACTGCGGAGCGAAGACGCTTCTCGGGCTCTCGCTTCCCGCGCGCACGCCGAGCGCTGGAAACACGGGCACTGCCGGCCTCGCAGATGTGAATGCGGCGATCACCAATCTTTTCAATCATCCCAACGTCGGGCCGTTCATCGGCAAGCAACTCATCCAACGCTTCATCACGTCGAACCCAAGCCCAGGCTACATTTCGCGGGTCTCTGCGGCGTTTGCCAATAACGGTTCTGGAGTTCGCGGCGATATGAAGTCTGTCATCCGCGCAATCCTTCTCGACGATGAGGCGCGCAATCCAGCGATGATGTCGCAGCCCACGTTTGGGAAGCTTCGCGAACCGCTGCTGCGCGTCGTGAATTTCGCGCGCGCCTTCAATGCCACGTCGCCGAGCGGCTGGATCATCCTCGATCAAATGGCCATCTCCCACGGGCAGGACCCGGCGAATGCACCAAGCGTTTTCAACTTCTTCCTGCCCGCCCACAGCCCGCCTGGAGCGCTCACGCAAATGGGGCTCGTCGCGCCCGAGTTCCAAATTATCAACGCCAGCACCGCAGTGACGGGCGCGAATTATTTCTGGGAGCACATCCTTAACGACCTGCATCAACAAGGGTCCAGCAGCGCGAACAACGCAGTCCGTTTGAACCTCAACGAGGAACTCGCGCTGATCGTTCCCGCCGCGCAAATCGCGCAGGACGTACCGAGCGGCCCGGCCATCGACCCGGACCCGCTCATCCGCCGACTCGACCTCGCGCTTACTGGCGGAACGCTCCCTCCGCGCCAATACCAGATCATCCGCGAAGCCATGCTGCGCATTAACTCACCGACGTGGCAGTGGCACCGCGAAAGGTTCCGCATCGCCGTGTATCTCATCACCACATCCGCCGACTTCAACGTGCAACGCTAACCATGAAAACACCAATCACCCGCCGCCGTTTCCTCGGTCAGGCAAGTTGCGCCGCCGTCAGCTCCGTCTCCATTTTGAACACGCTGCTGAACCTCCGCCTCGCGCAGGGAATCGCCAACGCCAGCGTCCCGACACCCGGCGAATACCGCGCTGTCGTCTGCTTTTTCTCGCGGGCGGAAACGACTCGTTCAACATGCTCGTCCCCCGCGAAGCCACTGCCTATGGGCAATACACCGCAGCGCGCGCCGATCTTGCCCTCACTCCTTCGCAGCTCATCGCGGTGAATCCCATCGGTCAGCCGGGATATTACGTTCACGGCGGGATGCCGGAAGTCGCGTCGCTTTTTGAAAACGGAAACGCGTCCTTCGTAGCCAACGTCGGCACTTTGATCGAGCCCGTGCAGAATCGCACGCATGTCGCGCAGGCTCTCAAGCAGCTTCCGCTCGGCCTTTATTCCCACAGTGATCAGATCGAGCAATGGCAGACCAGTATCCCGCATTCGCGCAGCGGCATCGGCTGGGGTGGGCGCATGGCGGACATCTTGAAGGACACGAACAGCAACCAAATCGTGCCCATGCAAATTTCGCTCGACGGCTCGAACGTCTGGC
>JAYSTZ010000462.1:0-8218 GCA_043719365.1 Verrucomicrobiaceae bacterium
CGAGGACATCGCATCCATCTGGCGCGGCGGCTGCATCATCCGCGCCCGCTTCCTCAACCGCATCACCGAGGCCTACAAAAAAGACCCCGCGCTCAAAAATCTGATGCTCGATCCATTCTTCGCCGACGTGCTCAACCGCACGCAAAGCAACTGGCGCATCGCCGTCACGACCGCCATCGAAAACGGAATCGCAGTTCCCGGCTTCAGCGCCGCGCTCGCCTACTTCGACAGCTACCGCACCGCCAGCCTCCCCGCGAACCTGCTGCAAGCCCAACGCGACTTCTTCGGCGCCCACACCTACGAGCGCACGGATAAGCCGGCGGGGGAGACGTTCCATTACGACTGGCTGTCGTAGCGAACACGGGACGCGTAAAGGAGCGGCGAATGAATTCGCCGACCTTTGATCGCGAAACGCACGCTTTTTCACCGTGGCACGCTGGGGAGATTTGCGCTTCGCGTTTGGACGACGGCGAATGAATTCGCCGCTCCTTTACGTCCGCCGTGCTTGGTGGCCGTTTCTTCCATGCGGATACCAATTTCGAGCACCGCCCGACTCGGCGGACGCGTCATGGAGCGGCGAATTTATTCGCCGAGCTTTGATCGCGAAGCGGACGCATTTTCACCGTGGCACGCTGGGGGGAGATTTGCGCTTCGCGTTTGGACGACGGCGAATGAATTCGCCGCTCCTTTACGTCCACCGTGCTTGGCGGCCTTTCCTTCCATGCGGATACCACTTTCGAGCACCGCCCGACTCGGCGAGACGCGTCATGGAGCGGCGAATTTATTCGCCGACCTTTGATCGCGAAGCGCACGCTTTTTCACCGTGGCACGCAGGGGAGATTTGCGCTTCGCGTTTGGACGACGGCGAATGAATTCGCCGCTCCTTTACGTCCACCGTGCTTGGCGGCTTTTTCTTCCGTTCGGCGATGTTGTTTGACACCTTTGGCCGATGGGCATTGAAAACTTGAAGCTCTACGATCCGAAGGCAGAGGCTAGTCTCGGCGTGAATCGTTTGCCCCATTGGGAACAACCGGAACGCACTTACTTCATCACCTTCCGGGCAGCAGACTCCCTTCCGCGGGGACTCGTTGCGGAACTGCAAATTCGCCTAGATGCGTGGATGGCGCACCACCCAAAGCCGTGGAGCGAGGAAACCGCCGCTGAGTATTGGGAGCACTTCGGCGGCTGTATCGAAAAGTGGCTCGATGAATCCCACGGCGAGTGCGTTTTCCGTCGTCCGGAATGCGCGGGTATCATGCGCGATGTGCTTGCAGCATCCGTTGAAACGCTCTGCGCGCTCCACTCGTGGGTCGTCATGCCCAATCACATCCACGCCCTGTTTTCTCTCAACAGAGCGGCGACGCTCCCTGAACTCACAAAAAAATGGAAAGGCGCATCGAGTCGTGAAATCAACCGCGACCTCGGACGCACCGGAACCTTCTGGCAAAAAGACTACTTCGACCGCCTCGTGCGGACCAGCGAGCATTTCTGGCGGTGCGCACGATACATCCGCAAAAATCCAGCAAATTTGCCGGCCGGCAACTTCTTGCTATGGGAAGCGGATTGGGTGGCAAAAGCGCTCGACTTTTAGAGACGCACTCGCAGCTTGCGAAATCGTATTGAGGCCTAGGCGCTCGATTTTGTAGAGACGCGTAAAGGAGCGGCGAATTTATTCGCCGACTTTGCGCGCGAAGCGGTCAAATAAGACGGTGCGACCATTCGGACGATGGGCGTTTATTGATTGGCGCTGCGCGTGTGGGGACGGCGAATGAATTCGCCGCTCCTTTACGGTTGTCTTGGCTTCGGACCATTGTATCCGGCTGTCAAAGTATTCCGTGAGGCCGTCAAGGTATTCCGTGAAGCTGTCAAGGTATCTGGCGAGGCTGTAAATGTATTTCGTGAGACTGTTAAAGTATTCCGTGAAACTATAAAAGTATTCCGTGAAGCTGTTAAAGTATTTCGTGAAGCTGTTAAAGTATTTCGTAAAGCTGTTAAGGTATTCCATCAGGCTGTCAAGGTATTTGGTGAGGCTGTTAAGGTAATACTGGAGGCTGTTAAGGTAATATGGGAGGCGGTAAAAGTATTTTGAGAGGCCATTTAGTTCTTGCGTTGAGCCGTCCAATTCCTCTAAATTATCATCCGTCTCTGACGGACGTTTATTTTTTCTTTTACCGCCATGCCTGAACCAACTTCCACACTTCCCGCGCATCTGGCTCTTTCGCTTGAAGCTTTTACTACGACCATCGGGGAGCCTACGCGGTGGCGCATTCTTGCGGAGTTGAGCAAGGGGGAGCCGTTGATGGTAAATGAAATCGCTCGGGCGCTGGGGCGTTCGCATACGATGGTCTCCAAGCATCTCGCGGTGTTGCGCAGGGTGCGGGCGGTGGAGATCGGGCGGGGGCGGATGTATCATATCGTCGCGCCGTATCGCGTGGAGTCGGGGGTTTTGGACTTCGGCTACGGGCGGCTGCGCATGGCCGGGCCGCAGCGGTAAAGAACGGGGCGTCGGGAAAAGAATTTCCGTTTCGCGGATCGCGCCTTGGCGGGAGGGCGGGGAGGCGGTACGGATGGGGCGTGAAAGAATCTGCGCCTGATTATTATTCCGTCCTCGGTCTGGACCCAAGTTGCACGCTGGATGATGTGCGGAAGGCTTACCGTTCTCTCGCAAAGAAACATCATCCCGATGTGAATCCGGGCTCGGAGGATGCGGTGACGCGGCTTCAAGCGGTGAACGCTGCATACGCGGTGCTGTCGGACCCGGCGCGGCGAAAGGCTTACAACGAGGAGCAGAATATTTCTGCGAGCGAGTCGAAGGCGGCACCGCGTGCGAAGGTGCAGCGCAATGTGGCGCAGGATGCGCGGTTGCGAATCGAGGATTTCATTCGCGGGACGACGCTGGACGTGCGCGTGGATGATCCGGGGAATCCGGACGGGCAGGAACGATATTCACTTTCCGTCCCTCCGGATACTGCGCCGGGCGAACGCTTCCGAATCGAGAGGGAGGGTGCGATGAAGGGGGGCTTTGTGACGGTGCGCGTGAAGGCGATGCCGGGGGCGCGGTTCAAAGTGCGGGGCTCGGATTTGAAGAGCGAGCTGCGCATTCAAACCCAGCGCGCGAAGAACGGAGGCTCGGAGATGTTGCCGGCTCCGGGCGGCGGACTCGTGCGAGTGCAGATCCCGGCGGGCGTGGCGCGCGGGGAGTTGATTCGCATTCCCGGCCAGGGCCTGCCCAAACCGCGCGGCGGGCGAGGGGACTTGCTGGTGAAAGTGACGTATCGCCCGGAGGTTCGTATCGGGAGGGGCTAGGGGATGAGCGTTGTGAATTGTGATTGGTGATTGGTGATTTGTCGCAAGCGGATTGGCGTGTTTCTCGCGCTTGCGACGAATCACAAATCACAAATCACCAATCACTACACAGCCGCAGCCTGCTGCCCCGGGAGCTGGACGTGGATGACGGGCAGCGGGTAGCGGATGATGAGCTGGTCATCGAGGTAGATCTCGATGTGGTAAACGCCGAGCTCTTTGAACTGGATATTCGTGAAGAGGTTCACGTTGGTGGCCATGGCTTCCATTTCTTTGAGGCGGAAGGTGACGGCGCTTTCGCCGAGGAGTTTTTCGTCGGGCGCGAGCATCTTCGCGGTTTGCTTGAATTCGCCGACGCCATTGCACCAGCGAGTCCATAGGCAGAGCTTTAAAAAGCCGATGGGGATCTGCGGCGCGGGGACGGCGTTGATGACGCCGACCAGCGTTTGCATTCCGGTGATTTCACGACGGATGTCTTCGCACAGGACGGATGCCTGGCAATTTGGGAGCACGTATTTTTCGAACACGCGGACTGATTACGCGACGGCGCGTGAGGCGTCAACGACCCCGTGCAATTTCGCCGATGTAAAAAACTTCCCGCCCGCGCCCGCATCCCGCTAATGATTTGCGGTTCATGAGCAGAGCGACGGAGCTATTCGAAATTCAGACCCGACTGGCGGTGGGGGATGCCGCATTGGTTTATCGCGCCGTGGACCAGTCCGGGCGTGTGGTGGCGCTAAAGCTTCTGCTCAACGAGAATCAAGTTTCATATCCGCTCGACGTGGAGGCGCTGCTCCGCGATGCGCCGCAACTCCAGACGATCACAGGCGTAAACATCGTGCAGCTTCTCGACGCATTTCCGGATGAGGACGGGACGGTGCTCGTGTATGAATGCGCGGAGGGACATCGCGGGCTCGATGTTCCCGGCAAGCGACCGATCGAGGCGCTACACGCCGTGGACATCGCGGCGCAGCTCCTGTCCGCGCTGAGAAGCGGCGAGCGTCAGCGGTATCCGCACGGGGATTTGAAATCGAGCGATACTGTCATCGTGGATCTTCCCGAGGGCCGTCCGCTGGTGATGGTCCTGGATTGGGGGCTCGCCAACTATCGACGGGAGCTTACGCCGGAATCCTATGCATACACCGCACCCGAGCGACTCGCGGGCGAGCCGCCATCGCACACGGCGGACCTGTTTTCCGCAGGCGCGGTGTTGCATTATCTTTTCACGGGAAAGCGTCTGCTTCCGTGTACGACGCGCGAGGAATTCGCAGCGGCGTGGCCGACTCTCGATAGTCATGCGCTCGCGGTGCTGCGTCCCGATTTACCAAGGGCGCTCGCGGAATGGATCGCGAAATTGATCGCTCCCGATCCAGCGATGCGCCCGGCTTCTGCGGTGAAAGCGCTCGAGGAACTCGCTGCGCTGGAACCTCCATTGCCTCCTGCTGTGCCGGAGCGAATCCGGCCGAAAATCGTCCGGGCGATTCCCCCGCCGCCGCCAGTCGCGCCGCCGGTTTCCGCCGTTCGCCAGGCCCCGCGCGCGCCCGCAGTGCAGGCGCGCCCGCAACCCGTCGAAGCGCTGGATGCCGATACAGTAAAGGCGATCGACGCGGCGAAAAAAGAGGTCGCCCGGCTCGCGAGAAAAAGACAGGCGCTTTCGCTCGCATCGATATTCCTTCTGCTCGCCGCGTGCATCGGAATGGCCGTCTTCTACGTTTGGAAAACGCGCCCCAAGACTGCGACTGCGCAGTCCGACGAAACAGTCGCTGACATGCCTTCGCGCGATAAAGCGCCCGAAACGACTTTGCCTCCAACGCCCGTAGCAAAAGCCGCTGCACCGGTAGCAAGACCGGTGCTGCCAAAGGCACCGGAAGTTCCCGCAGTGAAGCCGCCCCCGACCGTCCCGCCGACTCCGCCGACTCCGGCGACGACCTCGGGCTACATCGCGGTCGAAGGCTTTGAGTATCCAGCAGGGAGCAAGGTTGAGGGGCTGGCGGGTGGAACCGGCTGGGCCGGACCTTGGGCAGTGGACTTCCCCGATTTAGCTCTCGTGGAGGCGGGATCGGTGCCTTTTGCCAAAGTCCCGACAGTCGGTGAAAAAGTTCGGCTCAAGCCCAATGTGAAGCCCGTAGTGCCGGGCGCGCCGCCGCCGCCGGCGAACGCTAACGACGTGACATTGACTCGATTTCTGCCGCCCGGCGCGATCGACGTTGATCCAAAGAAGCAGAACATCTTTTTCTTTCGAATCACCATTCAGCATTCGGATTCTCCGTATGGCCCGGAGAGTGAATTTCAGTTCAATGCCTTCGATCCGTCGGGTATTCAAAAGCCTATTCGGGTCATCGTGGGCGACCAGGGTTTGGGCGTTGAAGTTTCGATGCATGACCGAACTACGCTTGCGAGACTCCCGACTAGCAACAGGCCGTTGTGTATCGTGCAGCGTTTTGAATTGAAGCCGGAGCCGGACGGCAAGTGGACGCTAACGTCACGGGTGTTTTTGAATCCGAACCCGGAAAGTCCTGCGCCGCCGCTCCACGATCTGGAGCGCGTCGTGAAGGGCGTCACACTACCGCAGCAGTTCGGAGTGCTGCTCCGGAAAAAACCGACACCGACGACGCTCATCGACGAGGTGCGATTTGCGCACCGCTGGGTCGGACTCTTCCAGTAGGCGTCGCCGTCCCTTACACCGCCGGCATCTGCTGCGTGAGGCAGTGAAATGCACCGAGGCCCCAAATAAGTTCACGGCAATCGATAGGAATGACTTTCCTGTTTGGAAATGCCTTCTCCAAAATCGCAACCGCCCAGCGGTCGTTTGAGTCGGCGAAGGTCGGGAGGAGCACGACTTTATTGCCGATATAAAAGTTCGCGTAGCTCGCAGGCAGTCGCTGTCCATCGCGGACGATTTTGTGCGGCATCGGGAGTTTATGCACATCGAAGCGCGAGATGGGGCCGTCGTCCCCCGGCGTGGCGTCATTATCGCCGTCTTCATCCGCGTGGTCGGCAAGCTTCTTCGAGCTGCCCTTTGCGGTGAGTCCCGCGAGATAGTCGAAGTTCGCTTTGAGCGGTTCGTAATTCGTATCGCCGTGGTCTTCTTCAAATGCGCAGACGATTTCATCGTCGCTCACAAAGCGCGCGATGTCGTCGATGTGTCCGTCCGTGTCGTCGCCTTCGATTCCGTCGCCGAGCCACAGAATTTCCTTCACGCCGAGCCAGTCGCAGAGGCGCTGTTCGATCTGCGCCTGCGTGAGGTCAGGGTTGCGGTTTTGGTTCAGCAGGCAACTGCGCGTGGTGAGCAGGAGGCCCGAGCCATTTACGTCGATGGAGCCGCCTTCGAGAATCATGCCGGGATATTCCACGGGCAGTCCGAATTTCTGCGCGATAGCCGTGGGGACGTAATCGTCGTCATCAAACGGCGGGTATTTCATTCCCCACGCATTATAGTCCCAGTCGAGCACGAGCAGCTTCGGGTCTTGCTTGCGCGTGACGAAAATCGGCCCGTGATCGCGGCACCATGGCTCGTTGATCGCGACGTGATGGTAGGTCACGTGCGAGGTCTTTGCGCCAATCTTGGAGAGGATTTTTTTCACGTCGGCCTCGTGGGCAGCGTCGCAAACATTGATGTGTACGGGCTCGGAGTCCGCGAGCGCATGTACCATTTTCGCAAAAGCGGGCATCGCTTTGTCGTATGCGGCCTTGCCGGGAAATGAGATTCCCTCGCGGCGCGGCCAGCTCAGCCACGTCGCGGCATGAGGCTCCCACTCCGCAGGCATCCTGTATCCGCGCGCACTTGCGGTCGGTGTTGCAGTGTCCTGCGTCGTCTGAGGATCGGCGTTGTCGTTCGTATCGGTCATTTGAGAACGCACATGGATGACGTGCTCTTTGAAATTTCGCAACACGGGAAAGTGTTACGATTGCAAAGAAACCTCCGGCCTTGCGATTGCCTCGACGATACACGTATCGTCAAAACCATGTCTGAAGCCGCCTTGCGCATTCCTGTTCCGCCAATCTCACTCACGCTACCAAAGCCGGTCGCGCCACCGCGCTTTCGTCAGCCAAAGAAAAACATCCCGCAGACCATCGAGGAGCGCACCGCGATTTTGCAGTCCGTGCGAAATTACGTCGCCGAGTTTTGCCCCACGCCGCCCGTGCCGGTGAAGGAACTCGCCGAACATGCGGACCGTCTCGTCCAGCGGATCGGTTGCCCCACGATCTATCGCGATTACGTCGGCGTGCTCATCAATAACGAGCTGTGGCGCGAGCAACTCGCAGCGGTGCCTTTCGAACGTCGCCTTTTGCTCATGCCGAAGTGCCTGCGACTCGAAAGCAAGTGCCCTGCGCCGTTCGATGAGTTCGGCCTTTTGTGCAAGCAGTGCGGACAGTGCAGCATCCAGGATTTGCAGAATGAAGCCGAGCGGCTCGGCTACGCTGTGCTCGTCGCGGAGGGCAGCGCGATTGTGATGTCGCTCATCCAGACCGGGCAGATCGAGGCCATCGTGGGCATTTCGTGCTTGAGCGTGTTGGAGCGCAGCTTTCCTTACATGGAGGCCGCGGCGATCCCCGGAGTCGCGGTGCCGCTTTTGCAGGACGACTGCATCGACACGACCGTCGATCTCGATTGGGTGTGGGACTACATCCATCTCACCGCCGATGATAAAACGCGCCGTCTGGATCTCAGCACGTTGCGCAATTCGGTGGACGCATGGTTTCAGCCCGATGCGCTGAATTCCATCATGGGTGCTGCGGAAGGCGAAAGCGAACGCATCGGCCGCGAGTGGCTCTCCCGCGCAGGCAAGCGCTGGCGGCCATTCCTCGCCGTCGCAGCATGGCGCGCACTCGTGGGCAACGATACGGAAACGCCGGACGATTTGAAGAAAGTCGCCGTCGCCGTGGAGTGCTTCCACAAAGCGTCGCTCATCCA
>JAYSTZ010000463.1:0-3424 GCA_043719365.1 Verrucomicrobiaceae bacterium
TCTCGCTCTCGCGCACTTTCACACGTTCAAACAGGATGTTCTCGTGACGCGTTGCTCGAATAATTACGGGCCTTATCAGTTTCCGGAAAAACTCATCCCGTTGATGATCACCAATGCGATGGGCGACATTCAATTGCCCGTTTATGGCGATGGACTTAATGTGCGTGATTGGATTCACGTTCACGATCACAACGAGGCCGCGCTGGCAGTTTTGGAACGTGGGCGGAGCGGTGAAGTGTACAACATCGGTGGCGACGGAGAGCTGACGAATATCGAAGTGGTGAAGATGATTCTCAGCGAGCTCGGCAAGCCGGAGTCGCTCATTAAATATGTCGCGGACCGCCTAGGTCACGACCGGCGTTACGCCATTGATTCTTCGAAAATCCAAAGCGAGCTCGGCTGGCGCCCGCGCCATCGTCCGGACGCGGGAATCCGCGAAACCATCGCGTGGTATGTCGCGAACCGCGCGTGGTGGGAGCCACTGCGCAAAAAGTAAGTGCGGCATCGTTCCGCAGTCGGTCTCCTGCTCATTACAGCGGTGCTGTGGAGTCTCGGAGGAGTCCTGATCAAATCCGCCGAATGGCCGTCGCTCGCAAAGGCCGGGGCCCGCTCGTTTTTCGCAGCGCTAGTCCTGCTCGCGTGGATTCGAAGACCGGTCATCACGTGGTCGCGTTCGCAAATCGGAGCGGCCATCGCCTACGCCTCCACAGTGTCGCTTTTCGTCGTCGCCAACGACCGGACGACGGCGGCAAACGCCATCTTTTTCCAATATACTGCGCCGATTCATGTGGCGCTGCTGGGCGGATGGCTGCTGGGCGAAAAAGCCCGGCGCATTGATTGGATCTGCATCGGCGTGGCACTCCTCGGCATAGCGCTATTTTTCCGGGATCACTTCGACACGCGCGGTGCGTGGGGAATCGCTGCGGCGCTTGGGAGCGGGTTTTCGTTTGCCGTGATGGTGCTCTGTTTGCGGATGGAGCGGGAACGCTCGCCGGCCACATCGCTGCTTTTGGGAAATATTTTGACCGTGCTCATTTCGCTTCCGGTCGTCCTACAGGCCGGGGTGCCGTCCGGGAAGACGTGCGCGATACTGACGGTGCTCGGCATTTTCCAACTTGGCATCCCGTACGTGCTCTACAGCATCTCGATTCAGCGCGTATCGGCGATCGAGGCGATTCTTATCCCGATGCTGGAGCCGATTCTCAATCCGATCTGGGTCGCATTACAAAGTGGCGAGGTTCCCGGGCCTTGGAGTATCTGCGGTGCGGCGCTCGTGTTGGGGGCGGTGACGGTGAGAGGTATTTGCGGGCGTTCCGCCGCGGGGGCTGGCGGGGCAAAGTAGCAGGATGTTTTGGCCGGAATCCTGCTAATATCAGGGTTGAAATTCTCAACTGATGTTTTCGAGTCCAAAGCCAATTCCGTTTTTTCCGACTCCGCCGCCTGTGCAACAACAGGCGTCCGTACCCGGAGCGCTCGCACTTTTGGTGCCCGAGGTCGAGGAGCCCGGGTTTCGGGAACTCTTTCATCTCAGTCCCCAGCCGATGTGGATTTTCGACTTGAAGACCGCAGGTTTTCTCGATGTGAACGCGGCCGCCGTGAAGCAATACGGATGGTCCCGCGAAGAGTTTCTGGCCATGTCCGCCGAAAAGGTTCTCCCGCTAGACGATGTCGCCCAGTTCCAAGACTACCGGCGGCAAATGGAATCCATTGCGAACTCCGGCATCAGCACGCGGGATGTTTGGAAACATCTCGGCAAGGATTGCAGTGAGAAGTGGGTGGAGACGGCATGGCAGATCATCCGGTTTCGCGGACACAGCGCGGCGTTGGTGACCATCACCGATTGCAGCGCCCAGAAAAACGCAGAGCAGGAGAACCACGAACTCGCTCAGGTTCTAAATCTTGCGACCGATGCCATCATCGTGTGTAACCTGAATCGCGAGGTTCTGTTCTGGAATAAAGGCGCGGAAACCGCCTACGGCTGGAGCGCTTCGGAGGCCGTGGGGCGCGGCATCCAGGATCTTCTGAAAATCGACGCGGAAAGCACGATGAAGTGTATCACCGAACTGCTGGAGCGAGGTGAATGGAGCGGGCAGGTGAAGCATGGGCGGAAGGATGCCCGCGAGGTCATCGTGGACTGCCGGTGGACACTTGCGCGAGACTGCGGAGACCGCAAACCCAAGGCCATTTTGATGGTGAGCACCGATGTCACTGAAGCCAAAAAACTGGAGTCGCAGTTTCTCCGCTCCCAGCGACTCGAGAGCATCGGCTCTCTGGCGAGCGGAATCGCGCACGACCTGAACAACATTCTTTCCCCGATCATGATGGCCGTTGGCATTATGCGCCAGTCCCTCGGTCCCGCAGAGCAGAAGATGCTCGGGATTATCGAGGCAAGCGCGGAACGTGGAGCGGGAATCGTAAAGCAGGTCCTCACATTTGCCCGGGGAGTGGAAGGGGAGCGCGTTGTCCTCCAGCCGAAGCATCTTGCGACGGAGATGACGAAGGTCATGCACCAGACGTTCCCCAAAAATATCGATATCCAGACGCACTTTCCGAATGATCTTTGGATGGTCCGCGGCGACTCCACGCAACTGCATCAGATTCTGCTCAATCTTTGCGTCAACGCCCGCGATGCGATGGGTGAGAAAGGCGGTATGATCAAGGTCTCGTGCGAAAACGTTGAGGTGGACGACTATCTCGTCAGCACGAATCCGGGTGCCGCTTGCGGGCCTCACGTCTGCTTCAGCGTCACCGATACAGGCTCCGGCATGTCCGAGGAAGTGATGAAGAAAATCTTCAACCCGTTTTTCACCACCAAGGAACAGGGAAAAGGCACAGGGCTTGGGCTTGCCACCGTGATCGGAATCATCAAAGGTCACAAAGGCTTTCTCACGATTCAAAGCGAAGTGGGGATTGGTACGACGTTCAAGGTCTTTATTCCCGCAGACCGCGAGGCGAGAACCGAGGCGTCGAAGGACATCTCCCTCGAATCGTTGCGCGGCAATGGCGAACTCGTCCTCGTCGTGGATGACGAGGCACCGCTCCGCGAAGCAATCGTCCGAATTCTCGAAACGAACAATTACCGCTGCTTTACCGCCGAGGACGGCACCGACGCACTGGCGCTCTACTTTGAGCGGCGTGAGATCGACATCGTAATTACCGACATCCACATGGGGATGATGGACGGACTTACGCTCATCCGCTCCATGCGGAAGATCAATCCGGGCGTGAAAGTGATCGTCTCAAGCGGGCATATCGAAAAAGAAAACCAGGATGCGCTGGACACCCTTGGAATCAGATCGGTCATCGAGAAGCCCTACACAGCGGAAAAGCTGCTTAAGGCGGTGAAAGACCTCGTGCTCATCGCCAAGAGTTACTAGTGCCTCGCCCGTCGTGCTGTGATGGTTGTTGTGATTGGTGAGAAGTG
>JAYSTZ010000464.1:0-3418 GCA_043719365.1 Verrucomicrobiaceae bacterium
CACGTCGTTCATGATGTGGTCCGCGCGCTGGCTGAGCTGGAAATCCACTTTGTCAAACGGCGGCAACGGCTCGATTTCATACGTCGCCGGGTCCGCTTGGCCGACGCGCCCCGAGCCGGAAAAGATCTGCCGTGTCGCCAAAAATGAAAGCAGCGAGCCGAGCGCTTCGGGCGTAAATTCCGTCTCGCGAAACATGAGGTAATTCTCGTGGCAGCCAAAGGTCGCGCCCGTGTGATGGTCCACGTTGTTTTTCAAAAACGAAACTTCATCCGCGACACCCATCGCATCAAGGGAAGCCTGAATCATTGCATCGCCGGCGAGGTCGTAGGCCACCACATCGCGCACGGAGCGGCACTCCGGTGTCGCATATTCCAGATGCCCCATATCGAGGTAAAAGCGACCGCCATTGAGCAAAAACCCCCCATTTCCCGGAGGCTCTTCGTAGTCCCGGTGATGCTTGTCCAGTGCGCCGACGCGGGCTTTTTTGAACAGGTGATTTTTGATGCGCGCAGGCCACGATTCCGCGCCGCGCTCATCAGGGCGCGTCACCAGGCAGCCAAATTCCGTTTCCAGTCCAACGATGCGTTTCACAGCAAACGCTGCGAGGCTACGGGAGATGCGCCACGGGGAAAGCACGAAATTCGGTGATGGAAATCAATTGAACGGCTTGACGCGGCGCGCGGTTCACGCGATTTCATTTCCTCTCATGCTAACCCGAATTCTTTTCCCAGCCATTCTCGCGACGTCCACCATCGCCTTCGCGCAAACACCCGCGCAAACACCCGCCGCGAAACCTGCCGAGCAGCCGAAGCCGCCCGAGGCATTTATCAAGGCGAAGGAAGCCGCCGACAAAGGCGACTTCGCGACGGCGTTCAAGTTTCTCACGGTTGAAGCAGACAAGGGGAATTTCGAGGCGATGGCCGCGCTTGCGGAGTTCCATATCGCGGGCCGCGGAGTCCCGCAGTCGGCGGAGAATGCTGTGAAATGGCTGACCAAGGCCGCCGATGGCGGTCATCTCCCGTCGCAGGCCTCGCTTGCCGGCGTCCTTTACCGGGGCGCTCCGGGTGTGAAAAAGGACGAGGAGCGCGCCCGATTCCTTCTCACCCAGGCAGCGGAGGCCGGTTACGCGCCGGCGCAGTATCAAGTCGGCGCGATCGCTGAGGCCGCAGTCGATGCAAAGAGCCGGGAACCAAACTGGAAGGAATCCCGCGACTGGTATGAAAAAGCCGCCGCGCAGAGTAATCCGGACGGTTTGCTAGCGATGGTGCGCTACTACGATCAAGGCCTCGCTGGTCCCGCGAATCCGCAGAAGGGTACCGAGGCTTGTCTGGCGGCGGCGAAGGCTGGATCGACCATCGCGATGAACGAAATGGCCGTGCGGTATCAGCGAGGTACCGGGATCGCGGCGGACAACGTGGCGGCGATTGGCTGGTTCACGCTGGCCACGCAGAACGGCGTCGTTTCGGCATTCATCAATCTCGGCAACTGCTATGAAAATGGCAACGGTGTCCGGCTCGATCTAGCCCGAGCCGGCGAGTATTACGCCGCTGCCGCGAAAATGGGGAGTCCGGTTGCGCAGACGCTCATCGGTCGTCTTTTTGAGGAAGGGAAGGGCACCCCGAAGAATCTCGCCTACGCGTATGTGAACTACACTCGCGCTGCGACCGGCGGAGTCGCGGATGCCGCGAAGAAACGCGACGAGATCAAATCCAAGCTCACCCCCGCCGAGCTCAAGGAAGCGGAGAAAATCCTCACCGCAAAACCCGATGAGCCGAAGAAGGAAGATCCGAAGAAGAAGAAGTGAGCGCGTCGGGGGCAGGTGCAGTGAAGTGATTCACTCTGCTTGGACTTAAAGAGCGGACGGGCCGAAGAAGCGTCGCATTTGCGGCGGACCGGTGCGCTGCTGCGGCAGCGCGCATTTCGATACTCAGAGATGTCTCTTGCTCTCGCTCGGGGTGACGAGTAGGGTCCGCGCCCTTTTTCTAAAGGGAAATACCATGTCCGAAAACACGCGCAACTTCTGCATCATCGCTCACATTGACCACGGGAAGACGACTCTTTCCGATCGGTTGCTGGAATTCACCGGCACCATCCAAAAGCGGGAGTCGCAGGAGCAATTGCTCGATGCCATGGACTTGGAGCGGGAGCGGGGAATCACCATCAAGGCCCACCCGGTGCGCATGATGTATAAAGCGAAGGACGGCATCACGTATAAGCTGAACCTCATGGACACGCCGGGGCATGTCGATTTTGCGTATGAGGTTTCGCGTTCGCTGGCAGCGTGCGAAGGCGCGCTGCTGATCGTGGATGCGGCGCAGGGCGTGGAGGCGCAGACGGTGGCCAACGTCCATCTCGCGGAGAAGCAGAAGCTGAAGATTATTCCGGTCATCAACAAGATCGACCTGCCGAATGCCGACCTCGGCGAGGCGTGCCGGCAGCTCGAAGAAATCCTGGCGATCCCGGCGGACGAAGCGGTGCTGGCGAGCGCGAAGCAGGGCATCGGGATCGAGGAGATCCTCGAAGCCGTGGTGGCCCGCATTCCGGCCCCGCCGGATAATCGCGATGCGCGGTTGCGGGCGCTGGTGTTTGACTCGACGTTCGACATGTATCGCGGCGTGGTGATTTACGTGCGCGTGGTGGACGGGGCTATTAAGGCGGGCGATGTCGTGCGGCTGATGGCGACGAACAGTGCTTACGAGGTGAAGGAAGTGGGCATCTTCCGGCCGCAATATCCGAAGTTCGTCCCGCAGCCCGAACTGGGGCCGGGCGACGTGGGGTATTGCATCGCGAATATCAAGTCCGCAGCCGAGGTGAAAGTGGGCGACACGCTCACCACTTCGCGCCTGCCTGCGGATAAGCCGCTGGATGGGTTCAAGGAACTTCAGCCGATGGTGTTCAGCGGCATTTACCCGATCAACTCGGCGGACTTCGAGCATCTGAAAGCAGCGATGGGCAAGCTCCAGCTCAACGACGCGGCATTTCACTACATGGCGGAGTCGTCGGTCGCGCTCGGGTTCGGTTTCCGTTGCGGATTCCTCGGGCTTCTGCACATGGAGATCGTCATCGAGCGTCTGCGCCGGGAGTTCGACATGGACATCATCGCCACGTATCCGTCGGTCATTTACGAAGTGCTGAAGACCAACGGCGAACTGCTGAAGGTGGACAACCCCGAGGTGCTGCCGGACCCTTCCGTCATCGAGGAAATCCGCGAGCCGCTGGTGCGTTGCTTCGTGATGATCCCGAACGAATACATCTCGCCGATGCTCCAGCTCATCATGGAAGAGCGCGGCGTCGTGGACCATACAGAGACGCTCGACCCGAAGCGCGTGATGCTCACCGCCGACATGCCGCTGAACGAGATCCTCGTCGATTTCGTGGACAAGATGAAGTCGATCACCCGCGGCTACGGCTCGATGGA
>JAYSTZ010000465.1:0-3416 GCA_043719365.1 Verrucomicrobiaceae bacterium
GCACTCCACCGCCTCCCAGCTCCCCGCATCCGCCACCCGGTCCCAGCGCCGCGCCAGCGGATTGTGGTCCCACAGCGCCATCGCCGTCGTATCCACCGCAGTGATGAACCGCCCCGGATGCTGCGCATGTAAATCGCGCACCGCCGCGGTCAGCATCACCACATCCCCCGGCGACTGACGATTCCGCAGCAGTAAAAGGCGCGGCTTCATGGCAGAGCCCCTCGTGGAGTAAGAACGCGTAAAGGAGCGGCTGCATCCTGCTGCCGTCTTCGATGCGCGAAGCGCCCATTCATTCTTGCGGCGGTTTGGAGATCTGCGCTCCGCGTATGAGAGGCGGCAGCAGGATGCAGCCGCTCCATGACCCTTCTTCGCATAGCGACGCCCTTCATTTCCCGCGCCCGCTCCCCTCATTCGGGTCCGCAAAATCCTCCTCCTCATACGGCAGCCCCCACGAGCGGGCCAGCGCCGCGTAATCGCGCGGGAGCGCCCAATCGTGCCACAAGAAATTCCCCGTCCGCGCGCACCGGTCCGTCCCCATCCAGTTCCACACCGCATACCCATCGCACCCCGGCGGACGCCCCTCCGCCGCATCCGTCGTGGAAAGCCCGCGCGCCATCCCGTGCAACAGCCCCTCCACAAACGGCTCGCCCGGCGCAGCGATCCGCGCATCCAGCGCCGCCGCCAGCGGAGCCCACGCCTCCACCGAGAGCGCCGTGCATTCCGAGCGAAACCCAAAGCCAAACGAAGTCGTCCAAGCACACCCCGTCGCAAACCCCCGACGCCCCGCCAGCGCCGCCAGCGACGGACGCCAGTCCGTGAGCGGGATAAACCGGCGGCTCATTTTCACCAGCACACCCGCCCCATACGCCCCGCAAAGCGCCTTCAGAGTTCCCACCGCCGGGCTCGCATCATCATGCACCAGCAGCGGCACATCGGGATAAAGCCGACGGCGTGCTTCGAGTTGGAGATGGATATAGGCCGTCGAGGCGAAGGTGCCGATGACGAGGGCGAAGGGTGGAGGTTGGGGAGAAGGCGAGGTATTCAATCACAAATGAGGGC
This sequence comes from Verrucomicrobiaceae bacterium, assembly GCA_043719365.1. GTDB lineage: Bacteria > Verrucomicrobiota > Verrucomicrobiia > Chthoniobacterales > Chthoniobacteraceae > SXWH01. The sequence goes on from JAYSTZ010000465.1 coordinate 1,060, forward strand.
CGAAGGGCCAGTGTTCGGTTTAGCGGCGCGGAGGGCCGAAGGCCCGGCCATGTAAAAGCCCAGGGGCAGCGACGAAGGAGCGCATCCCTGGGGCACGGCGGAAAAATGCGACAAGCCCTGAAAGGGCGCGATTCAAACGATGGCCACGCGGAAGATTTCGCCCTTTCAGGGCTCATATTCGTTTGTGGGTGTTTACCCAGGCCTCGCTCGTTCCCGCGTAGAAGGGCCTTACAGCCCTCACGCGGCAAGCTCGGGCTGCCTGGGCTATTACATTTTGGGCTTTCAGCCCGTTCGCACCATGGCACATCGCGTGATTTGGTCACTCGACGTCGTCCGTCTCTACAAACTACTACTCGACGACTCACTGCTCGACGACGCCCCCCCGCTGCTGGAACTGCTACCGCTGCTACTGCTGCTTCCGCCGCCACCGCCGCCTCCTCCACTTCCTCCGCCACCGCCACCACCGCCGGCTGCGTCATTTAGAACGCGGGCATCGCGGTAGATGAGGTAGAGGGCGGGGTTGGATTCGCGGAATTGGCGCATGAGTTTGTCCATGACTAAGTCGAGGCGGAGGTCGCAGGCGTCGAATTGTTGGTCGATGAGGATGACAACGGCGCTTTCTTGTGGGCGCGTTCGTCGGGGAGGTTGATGAGCGCGTGGAAAGGCGGGCACGGTGCACGGTGGTTGCACGGCGGGAAGGGATGAATGAACCGGGGCAGAGGTGAAGCAAAAATTGTCCCGCGGTTCTTGATGGTCGTATGCTTTCACGCCCCTAAATGCGCAAAATCCCGGCGAAAACTGTCATTCCGTGTGAAAATAGTTGGAGAAATCTTTTGGTCGGCGGGGGGGTGCACGTTGGGTGTGATTAAAAGTGGAATGGCGCGAAGCGAAAAGTAGCTCGCGAGTCCCTTCGCGGCTCATCACCACTCGCGAAGCGACACTTTTGTTTCGTGCGGCTTCGCCGTTTGGCTTTTGCCGCGAAGGGATTGCCTTTCAGGCTACCTTCGGTTCGCGGGCTACTTTCCAGTTTTAAACACCCGTGCGCGTTTTAAGTCACTGACTTTTGTAGAATGTCCGCGGCCTGGGGGACTCGCGGCGTGGTCCTTGTATTTTTCTCGCGAAATATTGCGCCGGATGGAACGATCTCATTAGCGTGCGCGAATCTCGTTTTGCCCAGGCGGCGCGTATATCTTTTTTACATCCAACTTTCATGACATCCAATAAGCACATCGAAAATCCTGACGTCATCCTCATCGGCAGCGGCGTCATGTCGGCGAATCTCGCCACTTTGCTGAAGCGACTCGACCCGAAGCTGACCATCCAGATGTATGAAGTGACGGATGGGCTCTCGCAGGAGAGCTCCGATGGTTGGAACAATGCGGGCACGGGGCACGCGGGGATTTGCGAGCTGAGCTATACGCCGAAGCGCGAGGCGGACGGCTCGGTGAATGTGAACAAGGTGATCGAAATTTTTGAGCAGTTCGAGCACTCCAAGCAGTATTGGAGCTACGCGGTGGCGAGCGGGATGGCGGAGCGGCCAAAGGATTTCATCAATCCCGTGCAGCACATCAGCTTTGTGCACGGCAATGAGCAGGTGGACTTTTTGAAGGCGCGTCATGCAGGGATGGCGGCGCACCATTTCTTCCGCGAGATGGAATACACGACGGACCGCGCGAAGATCGCAAGCTGGGCCCCGCTGCTGCTCGAAGGCCGCGGCGATGTGCCGATCGCGGCGACGAAGATGGACGCGGGGACGGATGTGAACTTCGGCGAGATCTCGCGAAAGCTACTCGGCTGGCTGGCAAAGCAGGATGGCTGCGGGATTGCTTCCGGGCATCGCGTGGTGGGGCTGAAGCGGAAGGGCGCGGGCTGGGAAGTCAGCGCGAAGAATGTGGCGACGGGCGAGGTGCGGGTGAACGTCACGAATTTCGTATTTGTCGGCGCGGGCGGCGGGAGCCTGCCGCTTTTGCAAAAGTCCGGCATCGCTGAGGCGAAGGGGCTCGGCGGTTTCCCAATCGGCGGGCAGTGGCTCATTTGCGACAACCCGGAGATCGTCGCGAAACATCAGGCGAAGGTTTATGGTCAGGCGCTGGATGCTGCGCCGACTATGGCCGTGCCGCATCTCGATACGCGTATTCTCGATGGAAAGAAGACGCTGCTCTTTGGGCCGTTCGCGGCGTGGACGACGAAGTTTTTGCACAAGAAGGGCAGCATGATGGACCTGCCGTTCTCCGTGCGTCCGGACAACATCGCGACGCTCATCAAGATCGGCATCCACAATCTGGATCTCGTCCGCTACCTCGTGCAGCAAGGCACGCAGAGCATGAACGCGCGCATGAAAGTGCTGCATGTTTTCT
>JAYSTZ010000466.1:0-8163 GCA_043719365.1 Verrucomicrobiaceae bacterium
CTCGTCGCTTTTGAGCGGAATGTGAACTACAGCATGACGGAAGACTTGAAGCAGGCGGGCGGAAATGAGGCGCTCGAAAAGCCCGTGGTTTTTGACGCCCAACTGCCGGCGGCGGCCCACGTTTACGACCTTCGCAGCGGAGCCTACCTCGGGCATGTTGCGAAATTTCCCGTCTCGCTGGATCCCTGGCAGCCTTCGCTCTTCGCGCTCAGCGCCGACAAAATCGAAGGGCGCGTTGTCGAGGCGTTGGGCAAGTTCTAACGCGTGAGCGACTAGACAGAGGCGTCTCCATGTGGTGCGGGGAGCGGTCGGGTTGGGCCATGCCTTGATGTATGACGCTTGCCGATGGGCTGTTCGGGCCAATGGCACATGCCGTGCTTCCGTCCGTATGAGTGAGAGTCGAAATCGCAGCCCAATCAGTTACCTCGGTTCCGTCGCAGCCTCGCTGCGGCTTGGTTACGGCTCTCTCGTGCGCAGTTCTGCTGCCGGCGTTTTCACAGTCTCACGTCCGGGCGGAATCGCCGGAGCGGCTCTTGAATCTTAGTATTTCGGAGTTGAGTTCTGTCAAAATTGACACGGTGTATGGGGCTTCAAAGGTGACGGAGAAGCTGAACGATGCGCCTTCTTCGGTCACACTGGTGACTCGCGAGGAGATTGCCCGTTTTGGCTATCGGACACTCGCCGACATTTTGCGCTCGGCCCGCAGTTTCGATGTCACGTATGACCGGAACTACAGCTATACGGGCGTGCGGGGCTTTACGAGCTTGGGAGACTATGGTTCGCGCACATTGCTGCTCGTTGACGGGCACCGGATGAACGACCCGATTTTCGACATTGCCGCAGTCGGGACGGAGGGGCTTGTGGATGTGGATTTGATCGAGCGCGTGGAACTGATTCGTGGCGCTGGCTCGGCGATTTACGGGAGCAATGCGTTTTTTGGCGTGATCAACGTCATCACGCGGAGCGGCGCCTCGGTGAACGGCGTGGAGGGTTCAGTGAGCGGCGGGAGTCTGGATACTTACAGCGGGCGCATCACTTTGGGAAAGAAGCTGTCGAATGGGGTGGATTACTTGCTGTCCGCGACCACTTTCGCGAGCGAAGGGCAGAGTCGTTTGTTCTATCGGGAATTCAACTCGCCGGCAACCAATCGCGGCATTGCGTTGAATCAGGACGGTGATCGTTATTGGTCGATGCTCGGGAAATTGAGCTACGGAGATTTCGCGTTGCAGAGCGGATACGTGACACGGGACAAAGACATCCCAACCGGCTCGTATGGCACGGTTTTTAATCTACCGAATTCGGCGACCGATTCGCGGGGCTACGTGGAGCTTCGCTATACGCATGAAACCGAAGCCGGATGGGCGCTGGCGGGCCGTGTTCATTACGACATCTACGACTACAGCGGCGGGGCCTGCTATGATTTGGAAACGGGGCGCGTGCATAACGACGACTCGGCGCGCGCGCGCTGGTGGGGCGCGGAGGCGACTGCGAGTCGCACATTTTTTAATACGTTCCGGTTCAGTCTCGGCTCGGAAGTCCGAAAGAGCACGGAACTGCGCCAGCGCAACTACGATACAAGTCCTTTCGCGAGCAATCTGGACGTCAATGGCGAGCAACTGGTGCTCGGGACTTATGCCGACGGGCGCTGGGAAATGACCAAATCTCTGAGTCTCTCAGCCGGGGTCCGGTGGGATCATTACAACAGCTTTGGCAGCACGGTGAATCCGCGCGCCGCGCTGGTCTGGAAGCCGCGCGAGGGCAGCACGGTGAAGCTAATCTACGGCGAGGCCTTTCGCGCGCCGAACAGTTATCAACTCGATTACACCGGGCCGGGACAGCGCGCGAATCCTTCCCTTCAGCCCGAGACCATTCGCAGCTACGAAGCGGTGGCCGAGCAGTATTTCGGCACGCACTGGCACGGCACTGTGTCGCTTTTCCGAAATGAAATCGCAGGGCTGATTGATACTGCGGAGGATGTTCGGGGCGATGTTATTTTTGCAAATTCAGGCAACGCTCGGGTCAACGGCATCGAGGCGGAAATCGAAGGGAAATGGGACAATGGCATGATGGTGCGCGCCAGCTATACGAGGCAGGACGCCGTGAGCGGGATGACCGGAGACCGCCTGGTGAATTCGCCGAAAAATGTCGTGAAAGCCCACGTCAGCGCGCCGCTGTATCGAGACAAGCTTTTTGGCAGCGTCGAACTGCTCTACGCAAGCGATCGGGCAACTCTAGGCAATCATCGCACCGGCGATGCGTGGCTGCTGAATGCAACGCTCTACAGCCACGAAATCGCACCCGGCCTGGAGTTGTCCGCATCCGTTTACAACGTCCTCGACCAGAAGTTCAGCACTCCGGGCAGCACAGAGCATTTGCAGGACAGCATCGAGCAGGATGGACGATCCTTCCGCGTGAAGGTGGGTTACAGATTTTAGCGATGGATAAAACTAAACTACTCACGAAATCAGTATTGCTGGCGCTTATGACGCCCCTTGGTGCCGCTGAGAACGATCCTTCGTCGCTCCTGAATCTGAGTATTGTGGAGCTCAGCGAGATCAAGGTGGATACTGTTTTCGCAGCGTCGAAATTCGGTGAAAAGGTGACCGATGCGCCGTCTTCGGTAACAATCGTGACGCGTAACGAAATTGCCCGCCTTGGCTACCGGACCTTGGCCGATGTAATCCGCGGAGTGCGGAGTTTTGACGTTACCTATGACCGGAATTACAATTTCGTCGGTGTCCGCGGATTCAATCAACTCGGAGATAGTTCGACGAGAACACTGCTTCTCGTGGATGGGCATCGTGTCAACGACATCGCCTATGATCAAACGATGTCCGGTAGGGAGTCGTTGGTCGATCTCGATGAGGTCGAGCGAATCGACTTCGTGCGCGGTCCGGGGTCCGCAATTTACGGGAGCAATGCGTTTTCGGGTGTAATCAGTGTCGTCACACGCCGGGGTCGGGATGTGAACGGGGTGGAGGTGTCGGGCAGCGCAGAATCTTTCGACGGATACTCAGGCAGGGTTACCATCGGCAAACTGCTTTCAAATGGATTGGAGTTCAAAGTGTCGGGATCGACCTACGCCAGCAGAGGAGATTCCCGCATATTTTATCCCGAATACCGCGATACGAATCGGGGCATTGCCAACTATCGTGATGGAAACCGGGCGTTCAATTTGTCCGGCACGGCGAGCTATGGGGACTTCACGCTGCGCGGCGGCTATGTAGCCCAAAACAAGGACGTGCCGACGGGCTCTTACGGGACGATTTTCAACGAGCAGGCCGACGGCGAAGATGCGCGCGGATTCGCGGAATTAGAATACGCACATATCACAAAAAGCGGATGGAATATTTCCTCCAAGGGTTACTATGACTACGTGGACTACCACGGAGTCAGTCTCTACGATAACGGCGTACCGGGGGCGCACCGGGTCCGCAACAACGACGCGGGCCGGTCGAACTGGTGGGGCGGAGAAATCGGCGTTCACAAGCGCTTTGATAATGGCTTCCGAATTGGAATGGGGGCCGACTATCGGGAAACCCTTTCGATGGGGCTAAAGAACTACGATGAGCGGCCTCACTTTAAATACCTCGATGTGCATGGAAAACTGGCGGTTTTCGGTGCCTACATCGACACCCGCTACGAGATCCAGAAGTGGATGCATGTGGTCGCCGGCGCACGCTTTGACGACTACAGTTCATTTGGAACAACGCTAAATCCAAGGTTCGGCCTGATCGTGCAACCAACCGAGCGGACCACCCTGAAGCTGCTTTATGGTGAGGCATTCCGCGCGCCGACGCTGTATGAACTGACCTACGAAGCCACGGAGCAAAAAGCCAATCCAGATCTTCAGCCCGAGCGTGTCCGCACTTTGGAACTCGTTGCCGAGCACTACATCGACAAACACTGGCGGGCATCCGTGTCGCTTTTCCAAAACGATGTGTCCGAGCTGATCAATCAGGTGACCGATCCCGATGGGTTGGATGTCTATCGGAACGGAGGCGACGCAAAAACGCGTGGCGTGGAGGCCGAAGTGGAGGGAAAATGGGACAGCGGGTGGCTCGTCCGGGCAAGTTTTGCGCACCAGTCAACCGCCGATGGAATGAGCGGACATCGACTCACAAATGCTCCGGAGAACGTCGTGAAAACCCAGATCATCGCTCCACTTTGGAGCGATAAGTTCTCGCTGGGAATCGAGGGGATTTACGCTTCGAACCGGACTACCCTGGCCCGGCGGAACACCGGAGAAATGTGGCTCTTGAATGCCACGCTGTTTAGCCGCGACATGCTCCCCAATCTGCAGGTCTCGGCGTCAGTTTACAATATCCTCGACCGAAAGTGGCGGGTTCCCGGCGGGCCTGAGCATATGCAGGACTCAATCGAACAAGATGGCCGCACCGTGGGTTTCAAGCTCACGTACCGATTTTGAACGTGGGATCAAATCATCGCATGATTGAATTTCTCCACCAGCGATTGAGCCTCGGCGTCAGAATCTGTATCGCTATGATTTTGCTCGCCGCACCATCTGCTTACGCGGAGTCGGAGTACGCGTTAAAGGCGGCGTATATCAAGAATTTCGCACAGATCGTCAAATGGCCCGCTTCTGCGTTTTCGAGTCCTCAGGCTCCGCTCGTCATCGGCGTGGTGGGGCGCGATCCGTTTGGCGGGCTTGATGGTATTCTCCGCGGACAGATGGCGGGAAACCGGAACATTGAGGTCCGGCGTGTGAGTGCGGGCGATGCTGCGGGCTTGCAGAGTTGCCATTTGCTCTTTGTGAGTTTTTCCGAAGCGGTCGCAAATGTGGGCCGCGCCGTTCAAGGGCGCCCGGTCCTCGTAGTCGCGGAAACTCCGGATTCCGCGCGTGCTGGAGGGATCATCGGTTTTGTGACCGAGGATCGGAAGCTGATGCTCGAAATAAACAACGATGCGGCACGGCAAGTGCGCCTGACCATCCCGTCCGATCTACTAAACCTCAAAGTGGCGAGGATCGTAAAATGACCGTGCAAACGCCATCGAATCGCTCAATCCAACAAAAGATTACACTGGTCATCCTGCTCATATCGAGCGTGGTTCTCGTGATTGCCTGCGTGTCGCTCTTTATCTTCCAAGCGTGGTCCATTCGGAAATCCTTCAAAAACCAGCTCTCCGTCACTGGCGAGATTACTGCGGACAACGTGGCTGCGGCGGTGATGTTCGAGGACGAGGAACGTGCCGCGCAGACGCTTGCCGGACTGAAGGCAATGCCGCAGGTCATCTCCGCGAGCGTGGAGTTGAGCGATGGCAGGAAGCTTGCGGGGTTCGGTATCGATGAAGACAAAATCGGGCTCGGCGCGACACGGATCGATAGCGGCTTCCGCACAGCGGGCAGTCAAGTGACGCTCGCTAAGCCCATCGTGCGCGATGGGCTTCGCAAGGGCACGCTCTATCTGCGTGCGGACTTTGGTGCCGTTTACTCCGATCTATTGAAGCTGTATGGGAGCATCCTCGCGGTTGTGCTCGCAGCATCACTCTTACTCGCATTCCTCCTATCGCGCCGGTTCCAGAGCTTTGTGACGGGACCCATTCTGCGCCTCACGGAAACCGCGCGGCGGATTGCAGATGCCAAGGACTATTCCGTAAGGGCCGCGACTGCAGGCAATGATGAAGTGGGAGTTCTCACCACCGCGTTTAACCAAATGCTCGGGCAGATTCACGAGCAGGACACGGCATTGCAAGGTGCCCAATCAGAGCTTCAGGAGAAACTGAAATCTCTCCAGCGTGAGATCGCGGATCGCCAACGCGCAGAGGCTGCAAAGGCCCAACTTACGGCGATCATTGATGGCACACCGGACTTCGTTGGAAGCGCGGATACACTGGGACGCGTGATTTACCTCAACCCCGCTGCGCGCCGAATGGTGGGACTGGAAAAGAATGCGGACATTTCCTCGATGAAGATCTCCGATCTCCATCCGGGATGGGCAGCCCGCATCGTTTCCACGGAAGGCATTCCTGCCGCCATTCACAGCGGCTCATGGGCGGGCGAAACAGCCATCCGCCATCGCAATGGAACGGAGATGCAGGTATCGCAGGTCATCATCGCGCACAAGAGCCAGACGGGCGGGCTGGAGCATATCTCCACAGTGATGCGCGATATCAGCGAGCAAAAGGCGGCGGAAGAGGCGCTACGGGTGGCGGAACTTAAATTTCGCGGACTCGTGGAGCAATTACCCGCAATCACTTATCACGCGGCGCTGGGCGAAAGCTGCGTTTGGACCTATGTCAGCCCCCAGGTATTCACGCTGCTGGGATTTACGCAGGAGGAATGGCTCACGTCAGAGCGGCTTTGGTTTGAGCATATCCATCCGGACGACCGTAACATCCCGATTGAAGCGGAGACCGTCGCCCGCCGCACGGGCCATCTTGCTGCGGAATACCGGATGTTTACAAAGGACGGGGAACTGCGTTGGTTCCGCGATCAAGCCGTGTTTGTGACGGCAACGGAGAACTCGCAGGACGCGCTCTACGGAGTGATGATGGACATCACCGAGGCCAAAGCGGCAGACACGCGCCTGGCCGAACTGAACACCAAACTCCTCGAAACTTCGCGCATGGCAGGAATGGCGGAAGTTGCGACAGGCGTGCTTCACAATGTCGGTAATGTGCTCAATAGCGTGAACGTATCCGCCGGTGTCGTTCTGGATAAACTTCGCCGCTCGAAAGCCTCGAAAGTGAGCAAGGCGGCCGAATTGATCATTTCGCGCAACGGAGACCTCGCCGAGTATCTCACGCAAGACCCTAACGGACAAAAACTGCCGGGCTACCTCGTCAAGCTCGGCGCATTTCTCACAACAGAAAACACCGAACTCCTCGCCGAAGTCGATCAGCTTTCGCACAACATCGAGCACATCAAAGAGGTCGTCGCGATGCAGCAGAGCTACGCCAAAGTGAGCGGTGTTTTTGAGGACCTGCACCTCGAACGACTCGTGGACGATGCAATCGCGATGAATGCCGGTGCCTGCGAACGGCACGGCATCACGCTGGAGCGCTGCTTTTCTCCTGCGCCGCCCGTTCGCGTCGATCGCCACCGCGTTCTGCAAATCCTCATCAATCTCATTCGCAATTCCAAGTATGCGCTGGACGACGCAAAGGGTCCCGACAAGCGGCTCACGATCTCCATCGAGCGATCTGGCGCTGACAGCGTATCTGTGCGGGTCACCGACAACGGAATCGGCATTTCGCCGGAAAACCTCACGCGCATTTTCGGCCACGGATTTACCACTCGCAAAGACGGGCACGGCTTCGGTTTGCACAGCGGGGCCAACGCCGCCAAGGAAATGGGCGGCTCGCTCGGCGTCCACAGCGACGGGCTCGGGCACGGCGCTGTATTCACTCTCAATCTCCCCGTTGCATCCACAAAATCCGCTATATGAAATTAGTCCAGGACCCATCGATTCCGGTCAATCACCGCATCCTCGTCATCGACGACAATCCCGCCATCCACGAAGATTTTCGCAAAGTTTTAAACCCCACCGGATTGCAACTCGCAGGCGAACTCGACGACGACGAAGCATCGCTCTTCGGTGATGCACCGGCCGCCTCACGCGCGCTGAGCTTCCAGATCGATTCTGCGTTTCAAGGACAGGAAGGCTTGGAGATGGTGCGGGCCGCGGAGCTTGCGGGGAAGCCGTATGCGGTCGCATTCGTCGATGTGCGGATGCCCCCCGGATGGGACGGTATCGAGACGATCAGCCACATCTGGAAAGAGTTCCCAGGACTCCAAATCGTCATCTGCACGGCGTATTCCGATTACTCCTGGGACGAGATTTCTGAAGCCGTTGGCAGCACTGATCACGTACTCGTTCTGAAGAAGCCGTTCGACAACGTCGAAGTCATGCAAATGGCGCATGCGCTGTCGAAAAAGTGGCAGCTTACACAAATCGCCAACCGCCAGATGGCAGAGCTCGATGCGCTCGTGAACAAGCGTACCATGGAATTGCGCGAAGCCAATGCCCGGCTTACCGGAGAAGTCGCGGAGCGCGCTGCCGCGCAGGATGCCCTCTGCGTTTCCGAGGAGCGCTTCTCCAAGGCATTTCACGGCAGCCCCGTGCCGATGGCGATCCAGCGGACAGACCGCCCCGGCTTCCTCGACGTCAACGAACGGTTCATCGAGCTGCTCGGCTCGTC
>JAYSTZ010000467.1:0-8140 GCA_043719365.1 Verrucomicrobiaceae bacterium
GTGCGAAACTGATTGGGCGCTTCGCGCTATGATTACAGCGACAGGAATGTCGCCGCTCCTTGTCGCTGTCGCGACTTACATCACGCAGAGGTCACACCCGACTGTAAGTTGAGCGATCAGCGCGCCGTTGCTTTCAGCCTCACGAAAAACTGCGTGGCACCGGTTGGTGGAGATACCCGCCATGTTTGCGTGAGCGTAGTGCCGCTTTGGATGGCGGCGACTACGGTTGGCGTTGCTGTCGTGAACGTCGTGAGCACCGTCGCAGTTTCCAGAGAGAGCACGACATCGTCGGCATTTGCGCGGGACGCAAACGTAAGCGTGACGTCGCCGTTCACTTCGCGCGTCGTGGCGATTCCGCTGGTGTTTGCAATACCGTCGCTGGTGCCGAGGGCGTGTTCCAGGAATGCGTTGAGCCCGTCGCCGTCGAGGTCGTCCGTCGGCGTTCCGGTAAATGTCGCGGCATCCGAGCCATTCGGGTTTCCGCCGACGGTCGTGCTGGCGCGGAAGCTGGATTTGATCGTCCGGTCGAGCGCGAGCAGCGGAGAAATCGGGATGATCGAATAGCCGCCGCCGTCAGTTTGCGGATACCATGAGTCGTTGTATGTGATCGACTGAATGACCGCGCCGGTGGCATCCACGAGCGTGATTGTTTCGCCGCCGTTGCTGAGCGAATCCGCGGGACCGTACGGGCCGACCCGCCGTGGCGTCACGCCGTAACGGGCGTTGAATGCGGCGAGGTTGCGGACAACGTGGATTCGTTCGCCGGGCGCGAGCGTGGTCGCGGCGGGGATCGTGAAATCAACACCGAGGGTAAATTTACAATTGCTGATATCGAGCGTGGCGCTGGCGAAGTTTTGCAGTTCGATAAACTCGAAGTCGTCTTTGTCCGCGCTCGCGGCGAGTTCGCCGCCGGTCGGAACCGCGGGGTTGTAGTGGATTTCCGTGATGCGCAGCCAGTCGCGCGGAATGGGCGGCGTGAGCGTGTTGGTAACGCTCGCGGTCAGCGTGCCGATGAGCATACCTTGGAAATCATACGCTTGCAGTGCGACGTTGTTGAGTCCGGGGACGAGCGCGTAATTCACGGACCATGCAGTGTTTCCTGTCCAAGTCGGAGTGAGAATGTCGCCCGTATCTGCGCGGCGGAACTCGCGTATATTCACCCAACCATTGCCGGAGAGCGTGATGCTGTTTGCCGCTACCGTGGAAGCAGGTGCAGGCGAAAACGCGTAAGGAACACTCGGAATCGCCGCACTGATCGTGCTGCGAATGAACGCTTCGCGTTGACTCACAAACGAAAGGAATGTCGTGAGGTCTTCGTTCACGAACTTCGTGTAGTGCTGCGCCCAATACGTGAGGTACCCAGTGTTGAACGAGCGGTTGCACACGTCGAGCAAGTGGCCGTAGTAGGCCCGCAGGTTCGCGGGGTTCGCGAGTAGTTTGTTCATCTCGGCGTTGATGCCAGTGATCCCCGCTGTCGCTCCGCCTGTAGCGGTGAAGTCCATATCCCACGGCACGTAGAGCAAGCGCCCGTCGGGCTTCATCATGAACAGCGCATTGTGCTGGGATCCAAAAGCGTAGTTATCGCCCGCGCTCCATACGACGGGTCCGGCCATGTCGCGCATCCATCCATCGACGTCGAGGAGCGCATTCGTCTGCGTGGTAAACGTCGGCCCGCTCGGTTGCCCAAGAGCGGTGAGCGCGGTGATGAGCGGTGCGTAATTGTCAGCGCCGCGGTTGTTTTTGATAAGCCAGAACCAGCGGTATTCTTCCTTGCTCAACCCGGGACTGGCGGCGCGCACGCCAATGCCGGTCGGGCCGGGCGAGTCCTGAGTGAGCTTATTACCTTCCCAACCGCCATTGTCGGTCGAAGTCGAGATCGCACCGGAGTAGAGCGGATACGTGAGTTCATATTCAAACAGCGTGGCGTTGCTTCCGTTGCTCAGCCAGTTCGAGAGGAACTCGTCGGAATCCACTTTCGCTTTGATCAAAATCGCGGGTCCGGTGGCGACGCCGGGTGCGATGACGCGGCACAGGTCATCTTCGCTCGCGGGAATATTCCCGACGGCGATGATCGTGCGTTTGACGAGCATTTCCTTTTGCGAAAACTGGTCGCCCGCACCGCTGCGATCCATCGCCACATCCGGGTGTTGGCCGAGGAATAGTTGGTCCGGCGGGAAATTGACGTGAAAGCCGGTGCGAACCGTGAATTTTGCGCGGCCATGCTCGCTGCCTTTGAGGTGAACTCCCGTTCCATAGTAAATGTCGCGCTCGTCGTAGATGACGGTGCAGGGGAAGTATTCGTTGCTCATTACATTGTTCAGCGCGAGCAGGCTGTTATTTGCATCGCTCGTAGTCATCACGATGCGGATGTTGTGCGGACGGGCGCCGGTGCCGAGTACGAGCGCGGCCTGACTGTCGTTCCACGGAATGAGCGCGCGGCTCGCGGGACCGGCGGCGGGGAAAGTCGATGTCGCGCCGAGCGAGTCTGCGGCTGAGATATAAAACTGCGCCTTCGCACTCGCGGCCTGCCCGGGGATGCTGGCACTCCACACGCCGCCGCTGTTCGTCATCGCCAGGGGTACGAATGCGCCTTCATTCACCGAGTAGTTCAGCGTCGCCGAGGCCACCCCGTCGCTATCCGCGATGCGCACGCTCACCGTCGCAGCTTGCGAGACCGCAGGCACTGCGGGCGAATGCGTCGCTCCGGTGAAAGTCGGTCCGGCGTTCGCGACGAAGCGCGAGTTCACAAGTCCCGGAGTTCCGCCGCTCACGGGCATCGGCAGGATTTCCTGTCGGGCGCCGCGATTGAAATACAGCCGCGTTTGCAGGCGGTTGCCGCCACCGGCCCATCGGGCGCGGTAGGAAATGCGGTAGGTCTTTGCAGCGTTGATCACCCAAGGAAGTGTTGCGCCGTTGCGCAGCGTCTGTTCGATGTGATTCGACATGTGCTCGGTGTAACCGGTCGCCACGATCTTCAGCACTTTGTTGCCGGGAGCACTTGGATCATCCACGACCGCGCTCGTGCGATGATTTCCCTGAAAGCGCCACGAAGCCGCCGTGCCGCCTGCAAAGTCGCCGTTTGCGAGCAGCGAAATCGGCGTGCCGAGCGGATCTTCTGTCACTTGCAGATCATCGATGAAAGCCTCTCCGCCCGCGACCATGCCAATGAGAAGTTCGCTGTAATACGTCGGATTTCCTTCGAGGTTCGCCCCGCTGAAATCGTAGCTCACGTTCACCCACGTCCCGTTTGCGACCTCGTTGCTTGCGGCCCACGCAGCGCCATTATTGTTATCCGCAGAAGGATTGCGCAGTTCCAGCGACGAACCGCCGCCGCCTGCAAACGCGGGCCACGATCCGCCGTCGTAGTAGCGGACTTCATCGGCGACATTGTCGTTCACATCGCGCAGCCGCACATGATCGCTGCTCCCGCCGAGACTGCCGGAGAACGGACCAAACACTCGCGGAAGACCGGGATGCAGCGCGTTGAAAGACGCCACATTCCACACGACCATCGCGTATTCACCCGCGCCGAGCGTTGTGCTCGCAGGGAAGGTAAATGCGATGCCGTCGCTGAAATGCCAGCCGCTGATGTCCACCGGTCCGGCGTTCTTATTGTAAAGCTCCACCCATTGCTCCAGCGAGCCGTTCGGTGCTTTATACATGAGCTCGTTAATCACGATTCCGTCGTTCACCGTGAACGCGTTTGCCGTCCCGAACGTCGCCGAAGCCGGGTGCCCCCACACGCCCGCAGCGTTGCGTCCGCGCAAGCTCGTCTTCGCCACGCGGCTGTCGCTCAGCGTGTTTCCGATGGTGTTCACAAGGAATAGCCGCTCGCCGTCGATTGGCCGGAATCCCATCTGCGTATTGTCGAGCGAAAGCAGTGCGCCCGCCGCGAGCGAGCCGCTCAGCGTGTAGCTCCCGCCGTTGCTCCCACGGAGCTGATAGTTCGCCAGATTAATCGCCGAGCCCGTCACGTTCGCCAGCTCCACGCGGAACGTCGCGTCGTTCACGCTGCTGACTTCATTGAGCACCAGCGCAGGCGCAGTGTCCGCAGGCGGCGCGGGAGTTTCCGCCGCGTGAAGTTGCGCGCCGAAAAGGAAGTCGCCGCCGTTTGGCGAAGCCTGATGGATCTCCACCGCGAGCACATTCGTCCCCTGCACAAGCGCAGTCGCCGGCACCGAAATCGCCGTCGTCGGAAACTGCGCATCCGTCACCACACTGCTCGCCAGGGTCGCATGAACCGGCGTCCCGGCGGGCATGTTATTGCGATAAATTTCCGTCCCGTTGAGATAGTAAACCGCACCGTCATCGTGAATCGGGAACATCGACAACGTGGTCGCCGCTGGGTTGCCCGCAAAAGTGAACGCCGAGCGCCCATACGTCGTCTGCGCGATGCTTCCCACATTCGTTTGCAGCGGGAATGAATTTGTCACCGCGACGCTCGCATTATCAAACACCGCCGACACCGTGTCCGCCGCCTGCCGCGCCTGCCCTGTCAGCACCATGGCAAAATCCGCCGGCCAGTTCGTCACCGTCTGCGTCGCACCGAGCACACCGTTGCGATACATCTCGATCGTCCCGCTGCCGGGATACGTCCCCGGCGTCCACACGAGCTGCATCGTGCAAGTTCCGAGGTCTGCATCCGAACCGTCAAACGTCCCAATATTGGTCCCGCTGCCGGTCGGCCCGACTGTGCCCGTTCCGCCGACGTCATTGCTATTGTAGCCCCATCCACCCTCGCCAACATTTTGCGAAAAGTGCAGATAGTGGTTCGCATCGGCCCGCAGCCACATACTCGACCGATACGCCGTTCCCGAGCCCGCGAGCGACACACGGTCCACGGTGAAAGTGACTTTCGACCGCGATGAAAACCGCCCCACCGATTCAAGCGATTTGCCCGCCCAGTAGCTAAAGGTCGTCGTCCCGCCGAGTGCCAGCGTGCCGCCTGTCGTCGAAGCCGTATATCCGCCATCCGCCGTCGATTCCAGGCCGAGGTTCAGCGTGTTCCACTTCGCGCCATCCACCGTTGCCGCCGCGAAATCATCGGTCAGCGGATTGGTCGTCGTCGTCGTAAACTGGATCGCCGCCGGCACCGTCGGCACTCCACCGCTCGGCGTCGCAATCGTCGGCGCAGTTGCCGGCGTATAAGTCCCTGCCGCGAGCCCCGTGACTGCTTGCACCGGAAGCGCACGCGTCCAAGTGGCCACGTCATCCAGATACCCGCTCCACGGCTCCGCACCCGACGGGCCATTACCGCCAAAGAAGAGCGGTTGGACGTTTGCTGGAGCCGCAGTAATTGTAACCGACCCCGACGACACCCCGTTTCGATAGTACGTCAACGATGTGCCCTTTTTCACCACCGCATGATGAATCCACGGCCCCGGCGCGGCTGGCGTTCCTGCCATCGCCGCGTACGCCACGTTCTCGCCGGCAGCATTGCGATGCCATTCGAACTGCGTACCCGTGAACTTGATAAATTCGCGCGGGCTAAAGTCAGCACCCGCTGAATTGTAGCGATTCCCCAAAATGATTGTGCTACTCGCAGCTTGCGTCGTCTTCGACCAAAACGACCACGTAAAATCATTCGACAGCGTCATCGTCGGGATATTCCCCGCGCTCACAAAACCAGCCCCGGAATTCGTGCTTCCGTCCGTGTTTAGCCGCAGCACACGCCCCCGCGTCCCGTCATTTTGAAAAGTCGCCGTTGCCCCCGTCAGCGTCCCCGCCGTTCCGCCGCCCGCGGAGTTTGCCGCCGTTGTTCCTGTCGTTTCCTGAAACGCCCACCACCCGTGCATCGCCTGCCCCGCCCCGCTTAAAACGATGCCCGGAGCCACCGGGTCGGCCACCTTTCCCGTGCCCGCGTAAAGCAACCCCGCACCAGACGCCCACGCCGAATCGTTAAAACCCACATCCTTCCAGTTTGCGGACTGCGCCACATCGGAAGCGTCATATTTCCACTGCGCATTGATCAACACCGGAGTCGTCAACTTTGCAGACGCCGACGGGTCCAAAAAATTCACACCACCCGGCGTCCCTCCGATTTCATTGCTCGCCGCCCAAGCCCCCGGACCCCCATCCGCCGAAACACCGTTTCGCCGAGCCAGCGTAGCACCCGTCCCGTCTGCGCCCGATGGCCAATCGCCATCATCTCCGTAGCTCAACACATCCATTGCGCGGTCGCTTCGATTCACCAGCCGCAACTGTTCCCCGCCATTATCGAGGATACCCGTGAACGGCCCGATCGCCCCCGGAATCTGCCCCGGCACCTTCGCCACCACGAGATACGCACCACCCGCGATACGAGTCCCTTGCGGAAAAGTGAAATTCGCCCCGCCCTCAATACGCCAGCCCGAGATATCCACATCGACCCCGTGCAAATTGCGAAGCTCGATCCACTCCGTCTGCGAGACCTCGTTTGCCGGATGGTATTGCAGCTCATTAAAAACCACGACGCTGTCCGCAGCGCGGGCAAATAAAGGAAGGGCGAGGAGTGCCAGGAGAGTGCGTTTCATACAGAAAAAAGTTGAGCCGATCAATCGCGCAGTAATCTGCTCCCGTCAAACACCAGATCACCCAAATCGCATGACGCTTTCGCAATGCAAAGTAAACCGTCCCGAAAAGAGTTTTGTTATTTGACTATTGGTCGTATGCTTGTAGTGCCCTATAAACGGATAAAGCGCCGAAGGTTTTTTATATTACGTCCCATGCTCCTTTCCTTGGGTTTGAATACCTTTTTACTAAGAAAAAGTCGCGTTAATAGAGAAACGCGTAAAGGAGCGGCGAATTTATTCGCCGTCTTACAAAACGCGAAGCGTCTGATCCAAAAGCCATGATTATTGGAAAGCCGAATCGAGCAAATTGGGCGCTTCGCGCTATGAATGTCGGCGAATGAATTCGCCGCTCCATTACCCGTCTTTGGTTTGGAAAGAATATCGACATACACGCCATCGATTACGCCTTTCATAAGCAATAAGCTCGACGAGAGCGGCATAAAAATGGGCTGGCTTTGCAGAGAACGGCGCAACTAGCAATTTGCCAACGTAGTCAGCGACTTCAGTCGGCCTACGCGTTGCTACGATTTTTCCGACTGAAGTCGTTGACTACTTTCGCTTACTCGTTTTTCAGCGGCTTTTCGATGTTTGTGTCGGAAGAAGTTCTGCTTTTTTCGCGCTCCTCGTATTGGCGGAGCTTTGCATGTAAGTTTTTGTTCTTCACGTTCAATCCTTCGATGTCTTGTTTTAAGAATCTGATCTTCATCCCCATGTTACTGCCGACCAGATACTCCCCGCCCAAGCGTCCCCACCAGTATGCGCCAACAATCATGGACATTATCGCGACACGGGTAATCACTTCCCACCAACCGGGGGCGATTTTACCCAAGATAGTTTTGAGTGAGGCCATTGGGTTATTTCATTTCGCAATCAACTGGATGCCATCAACAACCACGAAGCCGTCGGTGTCTTTTGTAGTGATGGTGATGGTGAGTTGGTCGGTGGTTTTGAACTCGATGGTGCCTAGGAGGGCGCTGCCTTCTTTGAGGGTTTCGTTGACTTGGGTGGTGAGTTGGCGGGCGGTGCTTTTTATTTGGATGGGGACGTTGGTGGCTCGGTTAGGGTTAGGCGGGTAGTGGAAGTGGATTTCGTAGGTGCCGGGTTTTTCGATGGGGATGGTCCAGGTGAGGGTCTTTTCGCCTTTGCCGACGTTGCCGTCGTGGATGTAGCCGTCGCCGATTCGTTGGGTGCCGTTTAATGTGCCGGGGGTCCAGTCGCCGAGCTTTTGCGCGGTGGTGTCGTCGATGATGAGGCCGTCTAGTTTGACGGATGGGGGTTTGGTTGCGGAGCTTGCGGGGCGGGTGAAGTCGAGGATTTGGCCGTCTTTTTCTAAACGCTCTTTGAGTTTGTCGTAGGGGACTTCTTGGACGGGCGTGTTGGCTTCGAGTGCGAGGATTGCGGCGGTGGTAGCGCTTTGGCCGAGGATCATAAAGACGGGTTCCATTCTGATGCTGCCGTATGCGATGTGGGTGGTGGAGCAGGCGACGGGGACTAGGAGGTTTGTGGCGTCGGTTTTTTGCGGGATGAGTGCGCCGTAGTCGATAGGGTAGGGTCCGCCGGGGTTTACTTGTACGTCGCCTTCGTTGCGG
>JAYSTZ010000468.1:0-8138 GCA_043719365.1 Verrucomicrobiaceae bacterium
CTTAAAACAAGCATCCCCACCGCCACCAAAGCCATTCGCGCACTCGCCTCCCTCGGCATCGTCCGCGAGCTTACCGGCGGGAAATATGGCCGCATTTACGCCTACGACCACTACCTCGCCATCCTCAGTGAAGGCACTGAGCCCCTCCGCTAATTGAGCAGCACAGACATGATTACTTCTACTTTGTTAGTAGCGGGGCCGTCTCGGCCCCGTGAACGCAAAAAGCGTTCATGAAAAGCTGGATGTTCAGTGTGAACACACCGGGGCCGAGACGGCCCCGCTACGTGCACGATTCAAGTAACAAAGTAGAATTACTATCAGGCGATTCGATCAAACCGCGGCGACGAAGCGATCGAAGTGCTGCGACGGGCAGTGATCCATTTGAGTTTGCGTTACGGTCTAAACTGGACCGACGAAGACCTGAACCTTGCAGAGTTTGTCGAGACGGTGAGCCAAGAAGTTGGATCCGTAAGTACGCCGGTCTGTCCAAAACGTACCGCTCAAGCCGATGCTTTGAGACGAGCGGTCTTGAAATGTCCGAGAATGAGCGCGGTGAAAATTTGAGAGAATTCCCAAAACTCGCCGCCGCCAAGTGGTTCGTGGATTCGTGGTAACCCAAGAAGGATAGAGGAAAGGCGGCACGTGGCGGGGCGGAAATGGGGGCGTTGGCGGATTTTGCAGTCGGGGACGCGCGGGAGTGCGTGCGATTTTGGTATGTCTTGCACTTGGAGGCTGGGGGGCGCATTCCTTCGAGCGCTCATCCTATGAAATCACTCTTTACATTTCTCTTTTCACCCCTACTTGCCTTCGCTGAAGTTCGTGTTGAGTCGGTGCCTGAAAAGGGCGTGCAGCCGCAGGTTGCGGTGGATTCCGCCGGGACGGCGCATTTGGTTTATCTCACTGGAGCGCCAGGGGCGAGCGATGTGCATTATGTGAGTCGGGCTCGCGGTGAGCGGGAGTGGAGCGCGCCGATCGTGGTGAATTCGGAACCGGGCACCGCGGTGGCGATGGGGACGATTCGCGGTGCGCAGATGGCGCTTGGGAAGGATGGGACGGTGCATTTTGTCTGGAACGGCGCGGGGGTCGTCGGTGCCAAACCGCACCGGAGCCCGCTGTGGTATTCGCGCATGGTTGCGGGCAGCGGAAAGAGTGAGCGGCAGCGGGATTTGATGGATGGCGGGGCCGGGCTGGATGGCGGGGCATCTGTCGCCGCGGATACAAAGGGTGCGGTCTTTGTCGTGTGGCACGGGCCCGGTGCGGAGACGGGCGAAACGTCGCGTGTGGTGCGGATGCGGAAATCGGCGGATAGCGGTGTGACGTTCGCGCCTCCGGTGATCGCGACTTCGGAAAAAGCGGGCGTTTGCGCGTGTTGCTCGTTGCGCGCGGGGGTCGGGGCGGATGGCACAATTTATACGCTCTATCGCGCCGCTCACAGCGTCGCGCAGCGCGATATGACTCTTCTTTCCTCGCGCGATGGAGGTGCGACATTTCGGAGCGCGACGATTTCGCCGTGGGCGGGAAACACTTGTCCGATGAGTAGTGCGGCGCTTTCTACGGGCCGCATGGCGTGGGAGACGGACGGAAAAATATTCACATCCACAATCGGCGGCGCGCCGGTGGAACTCGGAAAAGGAAAGCATCCCTCGCTCGCTACGAATGCGCGCGGTGAGACACTGGCGGTGTGGACGACCGCCACAGGTTGGGCGCGCGGCGGTTCGCTGGAATGGAAGATTCTCGGCAGCGATGGAAAAAGCGGCAACGCAGGGGATGTGGCGGTGTGGAGTTTTGCGACGGCGTTTGCGGAGCCCTCGGGCGATTTTGTGATTCTGCGCTGATTCGCTTTCTCAGAGAATCAACATGCAGTCGCCGTAGCTGTAAAAGCGGTAGCCGCTCGCGATGGCTTCGGCGTAGGCGCGGAGGATGAACTCGCGTCCGGCGAATGCGCTGACGAGCATGAGCAGCGTGCTTTTTGGCAGATGGAAATTCGTGAGCAATGCGTCCACGGCCTTCGGCTGATAGGGCGGGTAAATGAAGATGTCGGTTTTGCCTTCGCGGGCGCTGAGCGGGCGGCCGATGGATTCCAGCACTCGCGCGGACGTGGTGCCGACGGCGATGATGCGGCTCGCGGCGTTTGCGGCGGCGGCGGTTTCGGCGCTGAGGATGTAGCGCTCGAAGTGCATCCGGTGCTGCGTGATGTCATCGACTTGCACGGGACGGAAGGTGCCTGCGCCGACGTGGAGCGTGAGGAACGCGTGGGGGATTTTTGCGAGAATTTCCGGCGTGAAATGGAGCCCGGCTGTGGGCGCGGCGACGGCACCGCGGTTGCGCGCATAGACGGTCTGGTAGCGCTCGTCATCTTCGTCCTCCGGCTTGCGATCGAAGTACGGCGGAAGCGGGAGTTCGCCGACGCGGTCGAGATCGACGGGGGCTTCGAAGGCGATGATGCGCTCGCCGTCGGGGCAGATGCCGGTGACTTTTCCGCGCACGCCGCCGACGATGAGTTGGGCGTCGATGCGCATTTTGCGTCCGGGCTTCACCATGCACATCCAAGCGTTGTCGCCCGCGGGTTCGAGGAAGAGGAGTTCGATTTTTCCATCGTCGCTGAACGCTCGGGCCGGGATGACGCGCGTGTCGTTGAGCACGACGAGATCGTCGCTGCGAATATAGCCTGGGAAGTCGCTGAACATGCGGTGCTCGATGATCTGCGTCGCGCGGTGCAGGACCATCATGCGCGATTCATCACGGCGCGTAGCAGGGTGCCGCGCGATGCGGTCGTCGGGCAAAATGAAATCGTAGTCGGAAGTTGCGAGGCTCAAAGCAGCGTGAGTAAGCCGCTGGGCTCGCGGTGGAGTCGAGTCCGGTTTTCGGTGTTCGTTAAGTCCTGCGCACACCCGTGCGAAGGATCAACTGCACTGCGCAATCGTTGAGATGGTAAGTGGCGGCCCCGCTTTCCGGGATGCCGGGACTCCATCCCGATTCGCGCAGCCGATCCTCTAGCGCGCTGCCGTCCTCTGCGATATCGAGATGAATGAACTCGCGCTCCATGAGAGCACCGGTGCTACGAAAAGCCGACTCGACCGGGGCGATGGTCAGTTCCTCAAGCAGCGGCAATAGCGATTCGCGGAAGCGGACTCTGGGGTTCATCTGGAGCTTTAGGAATGGGCGAGTTCGTCCTGTTTTCCGGCCAGCTTGGATACGACAAACGAGGGCACCAGCGCCCAGAGGGCGAAGCAAACTGGGAACCACGCCAGCGTGTGGGCCATTCCCATGATGCCATCCTGCCTGCTGAAAAAGCCGTCCAGCTTCCCTACGCAAAACGTCGCAATCCCAATACAAATCGCTGCGGTGAGGCTGGTGCAAAATCCGAACGCAAAGACCACGGCTTTCTTTAGTTCTCCACGGCTCACGCGAGCCTTCAACCGGTCGAGCGTGGCAGCCTTGAGTCGGAAGTAACCCTTCAGCGGGAGCAGCGTGAGCACGAGCGGCCAGAGAATCAGTGCGAAGAGCACGAAGGTGACAGGCTTCTCTCCCGTCCTTTGAAAATGAAAGAGCAACCCGCTGCAAGCGAGCCAAGTGGCGGCAAAATGTCCTGTGCAAAACCAACGCATATTACCGGCAATTATAGCAATTATAATGCCAGCGCTGCCCGGTCAATCCGCACTCAAGCGGCTGATTTGCTTGTCGGTGCCCTCCATGCCATCGAGCGAACGCAGCACGCCTTGCTTGTCGAATATCCACACGGTCGGCAGCGAGTTGATGCCGAGCGTCCGAATCAGCGGACTGTCCCAGATTTTGCCATCCCATCCCACGGTGATCTGCGTTTTTTGCTGCCGAAGGAAAGTCGTCAGCGGGGCCTTTTCCTTGTCGAGGCTGACGGCCACCCACTTCACTGCTTCGTCGCCGGCCAGACGCTCCTTGAGCTCCGAAAATGCAGCGCGCGACGGCGCTGACCATGTGGCGAAAAACATGACGACGACAACTTTTCCCCGCTGGGTTTTGATATCGAAGTTTGACCCGTCGATGCCCGGAAAGTGGAGCCCCAGCGGAGTATTTACGAGCGCCAGTCGCTTGCGGTCATCGGCGAGTTGGGCCTTGAGCTCAGGCTCCTTTACGAGCTTTTCGGCGTCGGAAACCAAGGCGGCTTTCGTCTTGGGGTCGGACTCAAAAAGCGTCGCAACTTCGGCCAGTACCGCGCCAAGCCTGCGGTCATCGGGGTAGCCTTTCTGAAACTTCCGGGCAGCTTCGAGTAACGAGTTTCGCTGCTCGGGCGATGGCCGCGCGCCTTGCAAACGGCGCATCTGGCGGGAGAGCCGCGCGTATTCCAACTCGGCGCGCTGCGGGCCTGTCGCGATGGTTTCGAGTTCATCGAGGATGCGCCCGATTTCCGCGGGTTCCTGCTCGCCGAGGAGTCGCGCATGAATGTTCATCGCGCGGGCAAGCCGCAGTTTTGCTTCAAAAATGTTGGGGTCTTTCGGGTGCGCCGCGATGAATGCGCGGAGGGTCTTTTCCTGTAGTTCGTTGTGCGCAACGGCGACGCGATTTGCCTCGGCTTCGGTTTTCGGCACGACGCCGGGGCCGGCATCGAGCTTGGTAACGCCAGCCCAGTCCTCCGGGGGCGACCCGGCGAGGGCGGTGCAAAACGAGATGGTGAGAAATAGGCAGGTGGCACGAAGCATCGTCTGAATGATGCAGATCCCGGCGAGCGGTGTCGCGCAGAAACTCATTCGCCTTGGCGCGCCGAACGGCAGGAAAACGTCGGGCGTTGCAATCCGGCGGGCACCGGCGTTTATTGATGCCGTGCTGAAAATGATTCCCGCACTGTTGATGTCCTGTTTCACCGCGCTCGCGGATCCGGTTCCGCTCGCAAAAGCGCTGGCGGACGACCGTGTGAAGGCGCAGATGTCCGGCAATGGTCGCGATTCCATTTCGCTGCGGCTGAGCAATCATGCTGTCGAGCCGGTGGTGGTGCGGATTGCCGCGGGCTCCGTATTCATTGGCGAAAATAGCGAACGCCAAATCGTCCTGCGCGACCTCGATGCGAAGCTGGAGGCGCATGGAGAATCCGAGGCCGTACTACCCAGCGCAGCGCTCTCATCGAAAAATCGCAGCACTCTACGCACACTCAAACTTTCACCCGACGGCGAACCGCGTCTCGCGGGATTGCTGCCGCTTTTTGCAAAACAAAACGATCTCCCCCGACCGACCGCGCAACTGGCCGTTTTCGTCGCGCTGGAGGATATGAAATGGGAGGCGTGGACGCAGTGGCTCGCCTCCACGCGCCTGCCCGGAAAAGAGGCGCAACCCATCTCGCCAGCCGAGGTCGCACAAGCGATCGATGGTCTCGGCTTGGTGAAACTATCGAATCCTCCCAAACCCCCGGCACTACTCACCGATGAAGCACTGAAGCGGCTCGCGTTGCGGAATCCGTGGGCTCGGGCAAAGGCGATGGCGCTCTACGGAATGACGGTGGACAACGCGCTGACGGGAGACCCCGCTCTGCCGCCGGACTTAAATCAACTCCTCCACACTTCTCCGAACGACAACTGTCCGATTTGCCGCCAGCGGCAAAAAATGCAACCCGATTTTTGATGACCTCACGTCCATGAACGCGCCAAATCCGAGCATGGAAGCGACGCTCACCATATTGAAGCGAAGACTCGTTCATCACGGCCGACATTCGACCAGCGTTTGCGCATCACACATTGTCCCCGCAACATCTTCGGCAGCGGATATGCCAGCGTCTATGCGGCGCAGATTCCAATGCAGCAGAAATCTGTGAAATCTGCGGGCAAAATCTTCGTGTTACTCCCGCTTCCAATCTGCTGTTCTTTGCTAAAAAAGGGACTTCTTCCTGTGCATGCCACCGGAGACGTCCGACAGCGAATGCACCATGATGAAGGCGGTTCTGTCGTTCTCTTGTACGATCGTTTTGATCTTCCCTATCTCGAGCCGCGTGACGACACACATCAGAATTTCCTGATCTGCGCCGCTCACCCCGCCACGACCTTTGTAAACCGTCAACCCTCGCCGCAGTTCGTTCGTGATGGCGATGCGGATCGCCTCGCTTTTCTCCGACATGATCGTGATGGCGGTGAACTCCTCCAGACCGTGAAGGATGAAATCGAGCGTCTTGGACGCGGCGAAATAGGTGAGGATCGAATACAGCGCCGACTCGACTCCAAGGAAGAAGGCCGCAGTGAGGAAGATTGCGATATTGACGCCGAGAATCACGTCCGCCACCCGCAGGATACTGACCTGACGGCAAATGATTAGGGCGGCAATCTCAGTGCCGTCCAGCACTGCTCCGCCGCGAATCGCGAGCCCGATGCCCGCGCCCAAAAAGAATCCTCCGAATACCGCCGTGAGGAGCTTGTCCGGCGTAACATCCGGGAACGGCACCGTCGCAAGACACACGGCGAGTCCGGCGATCGCCAGCACGCTGCGCGCGGCAAATGCCGGACCGATCAGGCGATAGCCTACGGCGATAAACGGGAGATTTATCACGGCGATCAAAACGGGCAGCGGCCAGCCGATCACATTCGAGACGAGCATGGAAATCCCCGTCACGCCGCCGTCAATAAACCGGCTCGATAACAGGAACCCATGAATGCCCATCCCCGCAGAAAAAACCGCGAGGATAATGAGCACTAAATTCTTCACTTCGCGTTTCCAATATTTCACAATTTGAAACGTACGGTGGCAACGTACCGCCGCACAGCACAATTGCCACGCGAACGAGCTTTTCAGCGTTTCGCAATGGTTCATCAGCGAGGGACAATTAACACCGCGCAAAGCAAGGGCATGTTTGAGAGCGTCCAAAAGTACGGGCGGGACGAATCATTCGGGCACTCGGTTGTCGCCTTACGGGCTCGCCGGGACATAATCGCAAGCTTATATGTTAAATCTCGATGCTCTACTGGAAACGAACTTGATCCCGGACGGACTAGTGCGGGCTGGGATCCGTCGCCTTTTAACCGGGACACTGCGGGAGCACAAAAAGCCGGGGGTGGAAGAGCAACGGGCGGCGCTGCTGGCGTATGTCGCCGATTTGAAGACGCGGGGGATTGCCGAACAGACGCAGGACGCAAACATCCAGCACTACGAAGTGCCGACGCGATTTTATCAGCTCTGCCTCGGGAAACGGCTAAAATATAGTTCGGGCCTGTGGACCGACGATGTTGCGACGCTCGACGCAGCGGAGGAAAAAATGCTCGCGCTAACATGCGAACGGGCGGCGCTCGCAGATGGGCAGCGCATTTTGGAACTGGGCTGTGGCTGGGGTTCGCTGTCGCTTTGGATGGCGGAGCATTACCCGAAGGCGCAGATCACGGGCGTGTCAAATTCACGGACGCAAAAGGCGCACATTGATGCAGAGGCGGCGCGGCGCGGGCTGGGAAACCTGACGATCATCACCGCCGACATGAATCTGTTCGAAGCACCGGGGGAGTTCGACCGGTGCGTAAGCGTGGAGATGTTCGAGCACATGAAAAACTACGAGGCGTTGATGGGAAAAGTCGCTCGATGGCTGGTGCCGGGCGGGCGCTTGTTCGTGCATATTTTCACGCACCGCGAATACGCGTATCATTACGTGGACAAGGGCCCGAGCGACTGGATGACGCGTTATTTTTTCGCCGGCGGACAGATGCCGTCCGACGACTTGCTGCTGTATTTCCAAGGGGACTTGCGAATTGAGGAGCATTGGTGCGTGAACGGTTCGCACTACCAGAAGACGGCGGAAGCATGGCTGCAAAATATGGACGCTCATCGTGCGGAGATCTGGCCGCTGTTTGAGGGGACTTACGGAGCGGAAAACACGAAGCGTTGGTGGGCTTACTGGCGCGTATTCTATATGGCGTGTGCGGAATTGTGGGGATTTCGCGACGGCAACGAATGGCATGTCTCGCACTATCGTTTCCGCAAGCCCGGCGGCGAAGCGTAACAGTTGTTATTACCGAGTCTGCTGCTAAACTGATATTTTATGACGCCTACTCAGCAGGGTTCCATGCGACTTTTCCGGTTTTCCGGCATCACGGTCTTTCTCCATTGGTCGTGGTTCGTCGTGGCTTTGTGGACCTTTCAAAATCGCACCGGGGTCTATTCGTCGATGATTTGGAATGCGATGGAATACATGGGGCTTT
>JAYSTZ010000469.1:0-8134 GCA_043719365.1 Verrucomicrobiaceae bacterium
CGGAATGACAAGGTGGATGTCACCTTCCCAATCGTCGAAGGTCGTCA
Source organism: Verrucomicrobiaceae bacterium (assembly GCA_043719365.1). Classification (GTDB taxonomy): domain Bacteria; phylum Verrucomicrobiota; class Verrucomicrobiia; order Chthoniobacterales; family Chthoniobacteraceae; genus SXWH01. Next base: position 48 of record JAYSTZ010000469.1, read on the forward strand.
GTATCACATCAACAAGGTCACTTATTCCGGCGCGAAAGCCCTTGCATTGGGCGATGTCGTGAAGCCGCTGAAAGTGAAATCCGGTTCGGTTTACTCGCCCGTCGCAGTGCGCGGAGACATCAAGTCCATTCAAGACATCTACGGTGCGAAAGGATACGTCGATCTCCAGATCGCCGCGAGCCCCTCGCCAGCCGGCCCCGGCACGGTGGACTTGAACTTCCGCATCGATGAAGGCCTGCAAAGCACCGTCAACCGCGTGAACATCACCGGCAACGACAAGACCAAGCCAAACGTCATCCGCCGCGAAATGAAAGTGGCGCCCGGCGATGTGTTCAACACCGTCCGCGTGGACGTCAGCCGTCAGCGGCTCATGGACACCCAGTTTTTCTCCAAAGTGGAAATGTATCCCACCGAGACGACCGTTCAGGGACAGAAAGACCTGAACGTCATCCTCGAAGAAAAACGGACCGGCAACTTCAGTTTTGGCGCGGGTTTCAGCTCCATCGACAACTTGCTCGGCTACGTCGAAATGACGCAGGGCAACTTCGACATCATGAGCTGGCGCAAAGGCTACGGCCCATCCGGCGGCGGCCAGAAATTCCGCGTTCGCGCACAGTACGGCACGCGCCGTCAGGACTTCGTCCTCGCGCTCACCGAGCCTTACTTCATGGATAAGCAGCTCGCAGTCGGCGGCGAACTCTTTTACCGCAACGCAAGCTTCACCAGCAGCGTGTATGACGAGCGCCGCCTCGGTTTTGCGCTGAATGTTCGCAAGCCGATTAACGACTTCACCTCGATGCGGTTTGAATACCGCCTCGAAGACACGAAGCTCGACCTCAGCGAAAATGAAAAGGACGTATCGCTCGAATTGCGGGACCTCATTCGCCGTGCAGACGGGCTGAAGAGCCAGATCTCGGTCGGCATCACGAACGACACGCGCAACCGCTCTTACCTCCCGAGCAAGGGACACAAGCTCGATGCGCAGACGTTCATCTCCGGTGGATTCCTTGGCGGCGACGTGAACACCTACGGCTTCAACCTTGAAGGCTCGCAGTATTTCCAACTCCCGTTCGACATGATCCTCAGCTTTGAAGGAGAAGTCGGCACGGTGACGGAATGGAGCGGCTCGGACGACGTGCCGATTTATGATCGCCTCTACCTCGGCGGCCCCAACAGCCTCCGCGGATTCCGCTACCGTCAGGTCGGCCCGAAGGACATCGAAGGCGAACCAATCGGCGGCAAGACGCTCGTTCGTTTCACCACCGAAGTTACATTCCCCGTCGTCGAAAGCGTTCGCGGTGCCGTATTCTACGACATGGGCTACGTGAACGAAGACTCTTGGGCATTCGGCCCGAAGGACGCCCGCTTCGGCTCCGGTGGGTTTAATGCAAACGTCGGGCTTGGATTGCTCGTCGAGCTTCCAGCCATCGGCCCGATTCGTATCGACTACGGTATCCCGATTTCATCCGACTCCGAGAACGACTCGACTGGTAAATTCCAGTTCAACGTCGGCAAGAAGTTTTGAACCATTCCGCCGTTCGGCGGTCCAACCACACTCATACCATCATAATGAAGAACAAACTCATCCTGTCGCTCCTCGCGGCATCGCTCTCACTCACTCCTCAAGCCTCGGCCGAGCTCAAAATCGGCACGGTGGACATGAAGAAAGTCTTCGAGAGCTACAAGAAAACCAAAGACGCAGAGCAACGCATCAGCGAGATGCGCAACAAGTACAAGAAGGAGCTCGACGAGCGCATGGAGAAGCTCAAGGGCATGAAGGACGACATCGACAAGTTGACCGAGGACACAAAGAAAGCCGAGCTCAGTGCCGAGAAACGCCAGGAAAAAGCCAAGAAACGCGACGAAATTGCGGGCGAGGCCAACAACCTGTGGCGCGACGTTCAGCAGAGCCAGCAAGAGAAGGAAAAGCAGCTCGCCGACCACTCCGTCCGCATGCGCAATGGCATCGTCGAAGAAATCAAAAAGATCATCGATAAGAGCGTCATTGCCAACAACTACGACCTCGTTTTCGACAAGTCCGGCCCGAGCCTCAACGGCGTGAACATCGTGCTACACTCCCGCGATGCGTGGGATTTCACCAAAGAAGTCGTGGACGAGCTGAACAAAGCTCCGGGAGCCGCCAGCGCTGCCGACCTTGATGTCACACCGCCGGCCGCTGCACCCGCAGCAACTCCGACCGCAGCTCCAAAGCCTGCGGACAAGAAGAAGTAACGCCCATTCCATCCGTGGAGATGAATGTTTCCGAGCTGGCCACCCTTGTGGGTGGCCAGCTTGCTTCCGGGGCAGATGGTTCTGTCATTGTTCGCGGCGTCGCCTCTCTCACGGAGGCTGGGCCGGGCGATGTGACGTTCCTCGGACATCCGCGCTACCGCCCGCTGCTCACAGCGTGCTCCGCGAGCGTTGCGCTCGTTCCGGCTGCATTCACCCACCCGGTTTCCCCCATCTGTATCTATTGCGAGAATCCTGTGCATGCGTTTGCAAAAGTTCTCGCCCACTTTGCTCCTCCTCCCATCGTTTTGCCGGAAGGAATTCACCCGACCGCCGTCATCGGGAAAGACGTCACTCTCGGCGAAGACGTACGTATTCAGCCGTATGCAGTCATCGAGAATGGCGCAACGATTGGAGACCGCACTATTGTCGGTGCGCATGGTTACATCGGACTGGAATCCCGCATCGGAGCAGACTGCCTGCTCCATCCCCGCGTCACCGTCATGCACCGCTGCACGGTGGGAAATCGGGCCGTCATCCACAGCGGCGCAGTGATTGGGGCGGACGGATTCGGTTTCGAGTTTAAGGACGGCCGCCACGTCAAAGTCCCGCAAACCGGCACCGTCGAAATCCACGACGATGTCGAAATCGGGGCAAACACCTGCATCGACCGCGCCAGATTTGGTCGAACAGTGGTCGGCGAAGGGTGCAAATTGGATAATTTAGTGCAAGTCGGTCACAACGTGCAGGTTGGAAAACACTGCCTCCTGTGCGGCCACGTCGGAATCGCGGGAAGCGTCCGAATCGGCAATTACGTGACCTTTGCGGGACAATCTGGCACAACCGGGCATATTTCCATAGGCGACCAGGTGACAGTCGGAGGAGGCAGCGGAGTGACCAAATCCCTCCCGCCGAATGAGTTAGTGATTGGACTCCCTGCGATTCCAGCCGCGGAGTGGAAGGAGCAAGTCGTCCACATTCGCCAGATCGGCAAGCTCAAGCAGCGGATCTCGATAATCGAGCAGACTTTGGGCGTTAAAAAATAAAAATTCGTCTTCGCGAATGTAACGCTTGCCCGCCGGGATTCGGCATCTACGCTTGCTCCCACAGGCATGAAGAGCAAACGCACACAAAAGAAAACGCCGCCTTCGAAGCGCAAGCCATCGAAGCGTTACGCCGCAGTTCCACGCGCGAATGTGCAACGACAGTTCGAGTTCAATACCGCGGGACAGTACTTCGAACTGCGGAGCATCTTCGACAAAGTGAATCGTCAGTACTTCGGCAATCGTCTGCGCAAGTACACGATCACGTGGGGACAAAAACGTCGCAAGAAACCCGCATCGATGATCGTCTTCGGCAGCATCCAGGAAGATGATCGGATCATCCGGATTCATCCGCTGCTCGATCGCGAGTTCGTTCCGCGTTGGTACGTGGAGTACGTGATATTCCACGAGATGCTGCACGCATTTGTTCCGGACCGATACGACAGCGCGGGCCGTCGCATCATTCATCACGCTGACTTCCTCAAGCGCGAGCGCGGCTTCCGCTTCTACAAGCGTGCCATCGAGTGGGAGCAGGATAATCTCGGACGCTTCCTGCGATAATCGACTGCGCTTTCCGCCCTCGCCACGGCTGAATGATCTGCGGCACACTTCATCCATGAAGTGTGTCATTCTTTCGGCGGTCGCCTGTTCTCTTTCGTGTCTCGCTGTCGAGCATTCACCGGCGGAAACTGCGGCATCGTTTGCACTGGCGGATCCGGACCTCGCGGTCGAGTTGGTCGCCGCAGAACCGCTGGTGGAATCGCCGTGCGCGATGGCCTTCGATGAACACGGGCGGCTCTTTGTCGCGGAGAATCGCGGCTATCCCGACTCGTCCACGCCAGTCGGGCGGATCGCACTTCTGCAAGACACCGACGGCGATGGCCGCATGGATAAACGGACGACCTATGCCGAAGGCCTGACTTTTCCAAATGGCGTGACGCCCTGGCGCGGCGGAGTCATCGTCACCTGTGCTCCCGATGTTCTTTTTCTAAAAGACACCGACGGCGATGGAGTAGCGGACGAACGCCGCGTCTTGCTGACGGGCTTCGCGACGACGGGGAGCACTCAACTGCGCGTGAATTGCCCGACGCTTGGTCCGGATGGCTGGATTTACTTCGCCGCAGGGTTGAGCGGCGGCGAGGTGAATGGCGTGAAGATGACGGGGGATTTGCGGTGGAATCCCGACACCGGCGCGGTGGAAAATCTTGCGGGGCGCTCGCAGTACGGGATGTCTTTCGATTCGTTTGGGAACCGCTTCATTTGCATGAATCGCGTGCAGGCGCAGCACGTCGTGCTCGATCCGAAATGGCTGCTTCGCAATCCGCGCCTCGTGTTCAGCGACTCGGTGCAGAATTGTCCCGAACTGATTCCGAATACGCTCATGCGCAGCACCGGCGGCGCGGCGCGGCTTTATCCGCTGAGCGCAAACATCACGACAGCGGACTCGCATCAGGGTTTTTTCAGCGCGGCGTGCGCGGTGCACGTGTGGCGCGGCGGCTCGCTTCCTTCGCGGTACAACGGGCATGTGTTCTCCTGCGACCCGACGGCAAATGTCGTGCATCTCGACCGTTTGGAGCCCGCGGGAGGGACGTTCAGTGCGACGCCATTTTTTGAAAAGAAAGAGTTCCTCGCATCGCGCGACGATTGGTTCCGCCCGGTCTTTCTCAGCGCCGGTCCGGACGGCGCGCTCTACATTTGCGACATGACACGCAAGGTCATCGAACACCCCGATTATCTGCCGGAGGAAGTGCGGAAGCGGACGGACTTCGAGAGCGGCAAAACGCTCGGTCGTATCTGGCGCGTGAAGGGAAACGAAAGCCCGCGCAAACCTTCCGCTGCCGATGAACTTTTTGCCAAAGCGCGCGCCGGAAAGCTCGACGCCGCCGCGATGAATGAAGCGTGGAATGGCGGCGAAGCGAGGCAGCGTGCGCTCGTTCTACGGTTGTGGCTGGAAAACAAAAACGCTCGCGACTGGATGCCCGATCCGTCCGTGCTCGCGCAGGAGCCGGATGCCGCGGTGCGCTTATGGGCGGCGCTTGCGCTTGGCGAGATTCGGGAAGGCGCGCCTGCACTCGGCGTAATTGCGGCGAAGGATGCCGACGATCGCTGGACCCGCGCCGCGGTACTGAGTTCCATCGCGGGGCGCGAAGCGGAGTTTCTTGGGTCGCTGTTTGAATCCACGGAGAAAGTGGGCGAAGGGACGTGCGAGTTGCTTCGTGGCATTGGTCGCTCATTCGCCTCGGTTGCTGCAGTGAAAACCGCGCTCGGCGACGTGCGCGGCTCGTCGGGATTTGGGCGCGATGGGCTTGGAGCGGTCACATGTTCGCTCGTGCTTGGCAGCGTCGAACGTTCCCGCGAGGTATTGAATCCCTCATCAGATCGGCAATGGCTCGGCGCGATACTCGCGGGGCTTGGCGAATCGGCGCTTGATTCCACGCGACCTGAATTTGAACGGCTCACATACGTTCGCACTCTTGCCCGAATGCCGTGGAAGGATGCCTCGCCCGCGCTGCAATCACTCGCTGCGAATGCCGATGGCGAACTTCAAACCGCCGCCGTTCGCGCACTCGCAAGTTTCGCGCAACCCGAAGTCGCCAAGGCCCTGCTCGCCCCCGGTGTGTGGGCCGCAGCTTCGCCTTCGCATCGGGAATTGCTACTCTCGGAACTGTTCGGAAATCCCGCGCATCTCTCGGGTGTGCTCGATGCCGTGGAGGAAGGCCGACTGCCTTCAAGCGGGGTGAGTTCAGCGCGGCGTGCAGTGTTTTCGAAAAACAAGGACCTCCGCGAGCGCGGTGAAAAGCTGCTCGGATCGGGCGCGGCTCCGGATCGTCAAAAGGCTTTTGAGTCCGCGAAAGCCGCGCTCGCATTAAAGGCCGACGCAAAGCACGGCGCTGATTTGTTTCGCACCGCTTGCTCCATCTGCCACCGTCTCGAGCGCGAAGGCCACGCAGTCGGGCCCGACCTTTTCGACATCCGCGGGCAGACTAAGGAGAACATCCTTTTCCACATCATCGTGCCCGACGCCGAAATCGCCCCGGCGTTCGCCGCTTATCTCGTGACGACACGCGACGGACGCACGCTCAGCGGAATCATGGCCAGCGAGACGCCCGCGAGCCTCACGCTCCGTGGACCGCTCGCGCAGGAGACGGTGCTGTCGCGGGCCGAAGTTGCCAAAATCGAAGCGCTCCCGGCTTCTCTCATGCCCGCCGGTCTGGAGGAGGGAAAGACGCCGCAGGACATCGCGGACTTGCTCGGGTTTCTCAAGGGCGAGGCTGCGCGGTAGAAGCCGGAGCTGCGCGTGCGGGGACGCTGATAGCTCAGCGCGGCCGGAATGAATGGAACGCCACCATCGCAACCATGGCGATGAACATGGTCAGGAAGTTAAATTGAAACGTCCAGAATCGCCACGGGGCCCTCCACCAACGCCGGTCACGAACCGTCGCGAAGATGGTGCCCGAGCCCAGAACGAATGCTGCCGCGAGCAAAATGCTGAAGGTTGTCTGTGAGCGGGGGAGAAACCGGTAGCCCGCGTAGCCGTATGTCGCTGCCAGCACGAGCGTGGTGACACCGAGGAGCGCCGCGATTAAATTGGGAATGGGCGGGACGGGTTGCTTCCCGCTTTTCATCCGATCTCCGATTTCCTCGCGTAGCGGAACCCCATCAGCGGACCGCCGGGAAGGGCTTTTGCGAATGCGATGATCTTGAACGCCATACCCATGAATTGCGGGTGCATGAGCGTCTGGAATGCGCGAACGTCGCTCGCATTTTTCCCGTCAGCAAAATGCGATTCCCCCAGTCCGACCATGAAGTGATGCTGGTCTGTGTATCCCACGAGTTCCAGCCCGGCCAAACGCGCGGCGTCGGCAAGTTCGGAGAAATTCACATGCGCCGTGAGATCGATCTCACCCGGACGACTCAGCGGATCTTCGACGCGCTGATGATTCGCGTAAGCACTGAGCGTTCCCGTCGTGCGAGTCGGCGAATGATACTCCTCTCGCGGCCATCCGTAGTCCACGAGCAAGACGTAGCCACGGGCCATCCGCTGGGCCGTTTCGGCGAGCCAACCGGCGGCAGCGAGATTCACCTCCGTGATCGTTCCCCCGAGCGGTGTCGGGATTCTGGAACAAGCCGCAGCGAGTTCCGGGCACGACAGCGCGCCCTCGATAAAGTGAAACCCTTCGCCCGACCACTCCACGTATCGCTCCATCCACTCCGAGCCATTCCACATCACGACATGCACAGGGAACGCATCGACGAGTTCGTTGGAAAAATGCACGCCAGTCCAATGCGGCAGCGTCGCTTGCGAGTCGTGCCATTCGACACTTGGCAAATACGCAGCGAGCCGTTCGCGCTGCAAATCTGCCAATGCCACCGCGGGCTCCACGATGCGGTATCGAGTCGCCAGGAAACACTCCGGCGCAAACTCCCGCAGCCCCTCCAGCGCGTCCGCCGCAAAATCTCCACCATGCGCACCTTGCTCCACGATGGTGAACTCGGTCGGTTCGCCCAGAAGCCGCCAAAACTCTGCCAATTGCCGCGCCATCAAGCGTCCGAATAACGGACCAACGCTCACATTGGTAAAAAAGTCGCCCTTTCTCCCCACACGCGCCCGACCGGATGTGTAATAGCCGTGCTCCGGGTGATAAAGTGCGAGCTCCATGAATCGTCGGAACGGAATGGAGTCTGTCGTTGCCGCTTCGGCCTGAATAATGGCGGTGAGTTCGTTCATAGCGCCCACCTATAATGGTGGGGGGAGTGGGCAGAACTGGATTCGAACCAGTGAAGGCGTAAGCCAGCGGATTTACAGTCCGCCCC
>JAYSTZ010000470.1:0-3397 GCA_043719365.1 Verrucomicrobiaceae bacterium
TCGGCGTATTGCGCGCAGCCGATTTGCTCGCCGTCGCGTGCGGCGCTGATGACGGGGAAGTGCCCGGCGCGGCTGCACCTCACGAACTTCCTGCCGGGCCGCGCGAATGCGCCGACGCAGCGGCTTAAGCAACCGCGCATCGAGGGACAGCTTCCGCTGGAGGAGTGGACGATCGCGGAGCTGCTGAAGGGCGCGGGGTATGCGACGGGGCTTTTCGGGAAGTGGCATCTCGGCGGCGCGGAGCATTCGCCGACGGCGCAGGGATTTGATGAAGTGGTGATGCCGCCGGGCAATACGAAGCCATCGGATGTCGAGGGCGGGAAGGGCGAGTATGCCATCACAGCGGCGGCGGAGAAATTCATGGAGGCGAACAAGGACCGCCCGTTTTTCTGCTACGTGCCGCACAACAATCCGCACATCCCCATCGGCGCGAAGCCGGAGCTCATCGAGAAAAACGCCGCTGCGTATCATCCCGCGTACGCCGCGATGATCGAGACGCTCGACGATACCGTGGGCCGGATGATGGCGAAGGTGGAGTCGCTGGGCCTGACAGAAAAAACGATCTTCATTTTCACGTCGGATAACGGCGGGCTGCACTGCCTGGAATTCCCCGGCACACCGGCGACGCACAATACGCCGTTCCGCGCGGGCAAAGGCTATTTGTATGAAGGCGGGCTGCGCGAGCCGCTCATCGTCCGCTGGCCGGGTACGGTGAAAGCGGGCACCGAAACCGCCGAGCCCGTCGTGCTCACGGACCTCGTGCCGACGCTCCTTCTCGCGGCGGGCGTGGACCCGGCGAAGACCGTTGGGCCGCTCGACGGCGTGGACATTACGAAGCTCCTGCGCGGCGAAAAGATGTCGCAGCGTGCGCTGTTCTGGCATTTCCCAAATTACACAAACCAAGGCGGACGCCCCGCCGGAGCGGTGCGCGACGGGCAATGGAAACTCGTCGAGCAATACGAGGATGGCGGCGTGGAGCTGTTCGATTTGAACACGGACATCGGCGAGACCTCAAACGTCGCGGGAGCTAATGCGAAGATCGCCGAGGATTTGAAAAAGAAACTCGCCGACTGGCGCACGAGCGTCGGCGCGCAGATGCCCGTGCCAAACCCGAACTTCGACGCCGCGCGAAACAAGGCGCTCTACATCGACTTCGATCCATCGACGAAAAAAGCGGGCGCGACCGCGGTGGCAGACGGGCCGTCGTGGCAGGCGTGGCGCGAAGCGATGAACGCGGCGGTGAAAGGCAGCAAAGTGAGCGTGACGCCCGCGAAGGGAATCATCTCGCTGCACGCCCGCGCCGCGACGATGCACGCGGAGAAGATGCGCTACGAGGAGCAGACGTATAAGAACGTGCTCGGCTTTTGGGTGAACCCCGCCGACTGGGCGGAGTGGACTTTCGAGACGACCGCCGAGGGCACCTACACGCTCGACATCCTGCAAGGATGCGGCAAGGGCAGCGGCGGCGCGGAAGTGGAGTTTGCGGTCGATGACCAGAAGTTCCCCACGAAGATCGTGGAGACCGGACACTTTCAACACATGATCCGCCGCGACCTCGGCACACTGAAACTGCCCGCCGGAAAGCACACGCTGACGGTGAAGCCAAAGACAAAACCCGGCGGCGCGGTGATGGATTTGCGCGAAGTGCGGCTCGTGCCGGAATGAGTTTTCTAACAGAAAACTCTGTTGGCCTTTTATGATATGCAGGCAGCATTGGGGTATGAAGACATTCATCATTCTCGCCAGCATCCTTACCCTTGCAGCATCCGCCCAGGATTTGCAGACACTCCTATCCGAAGCCCAGCGCGACTTCATCCGCGGCGACAAGGCCGGGGCGAAAGAGAAGTTCACGCTTGTCCAAAAAGCCGACCCGAAGAACCGCCTAGCCAACACGTATCTTTCATTGATCGCGGCGGAGGAGAAGAAGAACGGCGGCGATGAATCGGCGGGCCTGCGCAAAGCGATGGAGGCGATCATCATCGACAAGGTCGAGTTCCGCGATGCGACGGTGAGCGAGGCGCTGGAGTTCCTCGGTAAGAAAATTTCTGCGTCCGGCGGGAAGGTGAACATTGTCCAACAAGCAGGGGAAGCGGAGAAGGCGGTGAAGATCACGATCTCACTGAGCAATATCTCCGCGAGCGAGGCGCTGCGCTATGTGGCGGGTCTCGCGAATCTCGAAGTGGGATACGAGAAGTTTGCCGTCGTCGTGCGCTCGAAGGCGGGTGCGCAACCGGCGCAGGCTCCGAAGCCCGCAGGCGGAATCAAGATCGATGGGTTGTAGGAAATTTCGCGCTACTCCGCGACGGTATCCGTGTCTTCTTTTGGCGACCAGAAGACGGCATTGACGAGGCGCTGGTTGGTCGAGCGCAAGCGGCGTGCGAGTTCGCGCATGAGGCCGCTGGCGATGAGGTAGCCTGCGCGCGGGTGCTCATCCATGAATTGGCGGAATTCCGCGTAGCTCACCGCCGCCAGTTGCACGGTTTTCATCGCGATGATGGTCGCGGTGGCGACTCCGGGGTCGAAGAGATTGATCTCGCCGAAATATCCGCCTGCGCCGATTCGGCCCATGAGCATTTCGCGGGTGTTTGCGCGGCGGCGGACGTGGACTACGCCATCGCACACAATGCAGAATGCGCTCGGCGATCCGCCTTCTTCCAAAATGCGTTCGCCGGACTTGCAAGTGCGGGGCTTGAGCAGCGCGCCGAATGCGCTGAGGTCTTCGTCGGACAGCGGGCGCAGGAATGCGATGCTGCGGAGTAGTTCGTTGTACACGGCGGTTATTCGATCGTTACGGGCGTGCCGACGTCGATATTGTTGAAATACGTTTCCGCCATGAAACCGGGCATCCGGATGCAGCCGTGCGATGCGGGGTAGCCGGGCAGGAATCCTTCGTGCATCCCAACGCCGCCATTGATCCGCATAAAGAACGGCATCTTCGCGCCGTCGTAGCGGGCTCCGGGCGGCATGGGGTCCTTTCCGCGCTCGATGTCTTTTTTCACGATGTTGCCCTGCGAATCCACGTAGTCGCCGTACTTGCTGGAGACATGGTCTTTGTCTTTTTGCTGGATCTTGAAGCTGCCGGACGGTGTGTCGAATCCTTCGCGCCCGGATGAGATCACGGAGACGCCGACGAGCTGTTCGCCTTTGTAAAAATATGCCTTCTGGTCTCGGCGGCTGATCCGAATGCGCGCAGAGCCCGAGGCCGAGTCGCCGTCCCAATACGAGACGTTGTCGAAGTTCATGCGTTTGTCCGCGTTGGGACGTGCCGGGACGCGGCGGCCACCCAGATAGACGGTGTCAGTGGTGAGCCGAGGGTCGCTTGCGCAACCACTCAGGAGAGCGGTTGCGAGACTGAGAAGAACGATGAGTCGGTTGCCGTGTTTCATTTTGGAACAGG
>JAYSTZ010000048.1:0-4790 GCA_043719365.1 Verrucomicrobiaceae bacterium
TATAATGAAAGTACCGTATTACCAAGTGGACGCCTTCACCGACCGAGTTTTCAGCGGAAATCCCGCCGGCGTCTGCGTGCTTGAACGCTGGCTGCGCGATTCGCTGCTCCAGCAAATCGCCGCCGAAAACAACCTCAGCGAAACTGCATTCCTCGTGCGCTCATCGGACCGCTATGAGCTGCGCTGGTTCACGCCGGACCAGGAAGTGGACCTCTGCGGACACGCCACACTCGCATCTTCGTTCGTACTTTTCTCCGAGCTGGGCCTCGCGGGCAACGTGGTCAATTTCGAGTCCAAGAGCGGACCGCTCAGCGCGACGTACGACGGCAAAATCGTGATGCTCGATTTCCCCAGCCGCCCCGGCGAACCGTGCCCCGCGCCGCCCGCGCTTTACTCCGGCCTCGGCCAGGTGCCCCGCGAAGTCCGGCGGAATCGCGACTACATGGCGGTCATCGGCGACGAGGACGAAGTGCGGAGCCTCACGCCCGATTTCCCGCAGCTCGCCACACTCGACAGCCTCGGGGTCGTCGTCACCGCGGCCGGGCGGGAATGTGATTTCGTCTCCCGCTTTTTTGCACCAAGCGTCGGCATCCCGGAGGATCCCGTGACGGGCTCGGCGCACTGCACGCTCATCCCGTATTGGGCGGAAAAGCTGGGCAAGACAAAGATGGTCGCGCGCCAGCTCTCAAAGCGCGGCGGCACCATCCACTGCGAACTCCGGGGCGAACGCGTGGGCATGGGCGGAAGCGCCGTGCTTTACAGCCGCGCGGAGCTCGTGCTGCCGGATTAAGGCTTCAGTTCCACCAGCCGCTGCGCGAGCCGCGTCATGGAAAACTCGCGGATCACAGCGGCACGACCCGCGTCGCCAAGCGCACGCGCACGGACCGGATCGCGGAGCAACGCCATCAGGGCTGCGGCAAGATTTTCGGTGAACGCGTGCTCGTTATCGCCGGGCGGAAAAATGACGCCGCCGCCGGTGGCCTCGACGATTTCCGGAAATGCGGAAAGCGCCGGAAGCACGACCGGCGTGCCCGCGGCGAGGGCTTCGATGACATACATCCCGAACGCTTCGCTGTAAGTCGCAGGCACGGAAAAAACCGTGAGACTCGCGAGAAACTCCTGCTTCACCTCGAGCGATACATTGGGCAGCCACTCCACGCGGTCCTCGCAACCCGCGGCGCGCAGCCGGGCCTTCAGCGTCTCCACGTAACGCGCGTCGCCGTCGGTCATCGAACCCGCGCAGCGCAGCCGGACGTCGGGCATTTCTTTGTGCAGCAAAATGAAGGCATCGACGAGAAGGCCGAGTCCCTTCGCCGGGATGAACCGCGCGAGGTAACCGATGGTCAGTCCCTCGCCACGCGGCAGCGGATCGGGGATCGCGACGCCGTTTGGAATCACCCGCAAATCGCCCTCTGCCCAGCCAAGGCGGCGCGCCATGAGCTGCGCGTAATAGCGGCTCGGCGCAATCCACGCCGAGGCATCGCGCATTCGCTCGGAGAGAAGCTTCCACGTCTCCGGCGCAGTGGGGCCGAGGCCGTCGAGAAAGCTGTCTTCGCCTTGCAAAAAACCAATGACCGTAATGCCCAGCTCGGCGCGGATGCGACGCGCAAGCCCGGCCTGCAGCGCGGTGGAGAGCCACACGGCGTCCGGCTTTTTGCCGTCGAACGCGACTCGCAGCCAAGCGATAAGCTCCTCGATTTCCGAAGCCTGATTTCCCTCCTCGCCGCGCAACATCGAGAGCGTCATCCCCGCGACTTCGGGGCCGCCCGTGCGCGCGGCTTTTCCGGCGAGCAGCTTGAGCAGAGGCCGCGCGCTGAGCAGACGGTCGAGCCAGCGCGGCATCTTGCGGAGGCAGGGAATTTTCTCCCGGAGATACGTGCTCACCCCGCCGAAAAAGATGGGCGTTTCAGGCGTCGCAGCGCTCTCGTCGAGCGTCAGCGGCAGATACATCGGCAGCATCACGGCGTGATGGCCGAGGCGGATCAGTTCTTTCGCCAGCGCATTGTCGCGCATGCAGACGCCGCAATGATAACTGCCCGTGCCGGGCGTGAGCAGAACGATGTTCATTTCGCCCGCAGGTCGTAACACACAAGCCGCCGCTTCCCGAAGGCACCGCCGGGCTCGTTCTGCGAAACGTAGAGCCGTCCATCTGCGAGCGCCGGGAGCGTCCATGTCTCCGGCGCGTGGAAGAGCTTCGTGCGGGAAAGGACCTTGCCGCCTTTCCGCGTAAGTTCCAGCCAGGCGAGATCGCCAAACTCGCCGAGACACAGCACGCCATCGCCCGTCGCGAGCAGGCTCGCTCTTCCGAATGTGCCACCGAGATCATCGCGCCAAAGTTGTTTGCCCGACAACACATCGTGCGCCGTAAACTCGGCGAGCCGCTCGCTCATTCCGGCGGAGCCAAACAGCACACCCTCCCGCACGATGGGCGTCATCCAGTAAAGACCGAGCTTCTCGTCTTGCCACGCAGTCTTCACGGAGAAATCCGGCGCAATCTCGGCGCACAAACCTCCCGCCGTGTACGCTTCGGAAACGAACACGCGCACCGGGTCCAGCGACACTACGACCGGCGACGATGCATTCACCGATTCCGCCATATCCGCGCGATGCGGTGCCCTCGCCAGCACTTTTCCCGTCGCCGTTTCGATCACCAGCAAACCACCCGTCGGCGGACGACTCAGCCCGCCCGCGAACATCAGCACGCATTCGCGCCCGTGCATTTTCGTCGGCACCGGCGACGCATAGCTCGCGCCCCATTCGTGCGTGGTAGTCCACAGCTTCTTTCCCGTCGCGACATCCAGCGCTGCGGTTTGAAGCGGCAGACCGTTTTCTTTTCCGCCGAGCTGCACGATGAGCCGCTGCCCCACCACCAACGGCGTGGAGCCGAATCCGAAGAACGCGGGCTGCATCTGGAAATCCCGCACGCAATCCCGCTGCCACAAGATTTTCCCCGACACCAGTTCCAGAGCGGTGAGTTTCCCCGTCACGCCAAATGTGAACACCCGACCGTCAGCAATCACCGGGCTCGTGCGAGGTCCATGCCCGCCGCCGTAGCGCGGCTGGTAAGGGGCGGGATACTTCTGCACCCACTGCTGCGCGCCCGTCGCCGCATCGCGACTTTCGATCACTTCATCCATGTCCAGCCGATGAAAAACAATAGCGCGTCCGGCAACAATCGCCGGCCCGCCCATCCCCTCGCCTTTCTCCATCTCCCACAAAATCGGAAGCCCTTTTTCCGGCAGATCCTTTCGCAGCCCGGTTTCCGGCGTGGAGCAATTATCAACCGGCCCGAGCACGCGCGGCCAATCGGCGGCGTGAGCTGCAACAGTCAAAACGAGGAGCAAGCGAAGTAACATACGCGCTTGGATACTCCGCATAGCGCGCGGCGTAAATGCAGGAGTGCTTGCCCGATTTAGACCTTTGCCGATCTCGTCTCGATCTCCGCAACGAGCGCAGGATTCAACATCCGTGCCTTTGTTCCGTCGTCATAAATGACCCAACCGGAAAGAGTCACCGTGAGCACGTCGGGATTCTTCACACGCAGTCGCTCACCCGAGTGCAGGACAACAGTAAATGGCTGAAAGGGCGCGGCGTGCAGTCGATCCCTCATCATGTCGATGATGCTAAACTTCACATCGAATTTCATGCCCTCACCATGCTACATTCCTCGTATTACTCAAGCTCTCTGCGCTTGCCTCCGCCGCACCGGCAAGCCACACAAAACCATGCACCGAATCATTGCACTTCTCCTCGTCCTCGCAATGTCCGCCATCGCGGCCGACAAGCGCGAACTCTGGCTCTACAAAGCGACCAATCTTCTCGTGGAGAAAAACGTCGATGAACTCGCCGCGCTGCTGGAGCGCGCACACAAAGCAGGCTACACGCACATGATGCTCACCGACTCGAAGTTCTCCCGGCTCGGCGAACTCGACGCGCGATATTTCAAAAATGTCGCCCGAGTGAAAGATCTCGCGGAGAAAAGTCAGATCGAAATCGTCCCCGCAGTTTTTCCCGTCGGATACTCCAACTCGATTCTCTCGCAGGACGTGAATCTCGTCGAAGCGCTGCCAGTGAAAAGCGTTCCGCTCATCGTGAAGGACGGAGCTGCGGGCGTTGCCGATGCAGACGCGCCGGTGTTTCGCGACGGCTCGTTCGACGACCGGAAAAAGTGGGCGTTTGTCGATGACACCGTCGTCTTTGAAAACGGCACAGCCCGGGTCACCGACCCGAAAGACGGACGTGCGCGACTCAGCGCGAAAATTAACGTCACGCCGTGGCGGCAATATCACATCAGCGTTCGCATCAAGACCGACAGCTTCCGAGGCTCGCCGGAAGTCAAGGCGCTGACGGAAAAGGGCGCATCGCTCTGTCACGACTATCTCGGCACCAAAGCGACGCAGGACTGGCAGACGCACCATGTCGTTTTTAACTCACAGGAGAATACGCTCGTCGGCATCTACTTCGGCACATGGGACGCGCGAGGCGGCTCGCTCTGGTGGGACGATGCGAAGATCGAAGAAGTCGCCTTTTTGAACATGCCGCGTCGCGACGGTTGCCCGCTCGTCATCACCACTGCCGATGGGAAACCGCTCGTCGAAGGCCGCGACTTCGAGCCGCTGCGCGACCCGCTCATGGGCATGAAACCTTATGCGGGCGAATACGATGTTTTCCACACGCCGCCCATGCTTCGCACCAAACTCCCCGACGGCACAAAGCTGCTCGCGAGCTACTACCACGCCGCAACCGTCCACGACGGACAGGCGATGATTTGCCCCAGCGAGCCGAAGACC
>JAYSTZ010000471.1:0-3392 GCA_043719365.1 Verrucomicrobiaceae bacterium
TTCCGCGCTTCAAGCCAAAGGCGTCGCCCTGAGCGACTGCCAGCTCAAAAAGGAGGTAGAGGGCACCAAATACGGCACCCGGAAGTTGGCGATTTGCACCGCGCTTTCTGCGCTCCAGCAGCAGTTGGAGCGAGCGGGAGCGCCGATGGAGACGACTTCGCCGATAACAGTGATTATTGAAAAAGTGAAAGGCGGGGCCGGAAAATGATCGAGCTCGAAAACCCTGAACCCGTGCTGGGCATGGTGGACGCAGCACGGAACTACGTCGCACAAATCCGACTTGCTTTGATGGTCGGAGACAAATCACACGCCATGCACGCAGTGGAGCAAGCCGAAAGGCTGCTGTTCAACGCGATGAGTAAAATCGAGGAAACTGAGTCGGGTAAGGAGGATGTGCCGAATGAAATTACGGAATGCCCGCAATGCTCGGAGTCCGTAATTAAGCCGCGCACTGGTGGGTGCTATTGCGAAGAGCGCGGATGGCCGGACGAACATCGGACACCGGACGAACATCTCATCGAACGGCACGATGGCGTAATCATCTTCGTCCATTCACCAGAATGCGCAGGTTTCTGCGACTACGCTTGTAACCGAAAAGGCTCAAAGCAGGCGGAACTGCTCACCAAACATCTTCAGAACGACCAAGCGGAGGAACACTCGGCATGACGCGGGCCTGCAACGTCGGGAGCGGCGATGGTCGCCGTCCACCAACGCCGGATGCGGCGGTGCTCGATGGCGGACTCTCGACTTATCCGGGCGGGAAGAACGGAGCTGGGGTGTGGCAGCGACTGATTTCAATGATGCCGCCACACAGGGCTTACTTCGAGATGTTCCTCGGGAGTGGGGCGATCATGCGGAGAAAGCGCCGCGCGGCCGTGAACGTCGGAATTGACGTGGATACGCGGGTGATTGATGCCCATTTGGGCGATCCCGAGTTGGCTGGCGTGGAGCTGCACGCGGAGTGTTTCTCGAAATGGCTGCACCCGCGCCGAGACTGGCGCTGCGATGATCTGATTTATCTGGACCCTCCGTATTTGGGCTCGGCGCGAAGTTCCAACCGGGAGATATATGCTTGGGAGCTGCTCACCGAAGACTCGCACGCGGTTATTTTACAGCTCGCAACGTCGCTTCCAGCAATGGTGATGATCAGCGGCTATCCGTCGGCACTTTACGACGATGCGCTGAAGGGCTGGCGACGCGAGGAATACATGGCGCAGACTCGGGGCGGGCCGAAGCGCGAAGTGGTGTGGATGAATTTCCCCGAGCCGACAGAGCTGCACGATTACCGATTCCTCGGCGCTGATTATCACGACCGATGCCGCCTAAAGCGGAAGATTTTCCGCTGGGCATCGCGGCTGAAAAAACTGCCAGCGTTGGAGCGCGCCGCAATTCTCGCGGCGCTGAAAGGAGAGGGATGACGCAGCCATGCAACAATCTGAACCCACGCGATATGAGCGGGCTAGAACTGCCGTGGCAGCATCACAAGTATCTGCGCGAGTTGCGGTGCCACACAGAGGCGCAATACAGAGCAGCAGGCATGAGAGCCGATGAAGCGGCGAACATGGCGAGCCGGGGAGTAGTATACGCCGAGCGAGTGCGACTATCTCGCGCGATGAAAGGAGAGGCATGATTGCGCCGGCACAGTCACAATCCGCAGCTCGGTCACCCGCGGGCCCGTCACACGCGGCCACTTCACAGGCGGGCGGATTGGTGCTTTCGCTTTTTCCCGGCATCGGGCTGCTGGACCGTGGGTTTGAGGCGGAGGGCTTTTGTGTGGTGCGTGGGCCGGATCTGATTTTTGGCGGGGATGTGCGGGAGTTTCATCCGCCGGTCGGGCACTTCGCGGGGGTGATTGGGGGACCGCCTTGCCCTGATTTTTCGCGGGCGCGAAGGTCGCAGCCCACGGGCTACGGGGTGGCGATGTTGCGGGAGTTTTTGCGAGTGGTGGCGGCAGCGCAGCCGCAGTGGTGGCTGATGGAGAATGTGCCTTGCGTGCCCGATGTGGCGCTTGCGCCTTACCATGTGCAGCGGCTGGATATGGACGCTCGCGAGTGCGGGTTGTCACAGTCGCGGTTGCGGCATTTCCAATTCGGTTGCTTCGATGCGTCACAGCTCGCACCTGAGCGCGGGCCCGTCACAGCGACCGGCGAGTCACAGCCGACGTGCATGGCGACGGAGGGGCGGCGAGCGGGACGACGGGGATGGGCGGAGTTTTGCAGCCTGCAAGGGCTTCCGCCTTTGTCGCTGCCTTCTTTCACGGTCGCCGCGAAATACGCAGCGGTGGGCAACGGCGTGCCACTGCCGATGGCGCGGGCGATTGCACGGGCTGTGACTGCACGTGGAGTCACTCCAGCTCAGTCACTTTGCGAATGCGGCTGTGGGCGGGCTTTGCGCTCCGGGCAGTCACTCGCGACGGCGGCTTGCCGTCAGCGGGCGAGCCGGGCGCGGAGGTTTGGGAAGCGCGGGCCCGTCACACTTTTTTGACCTATGGACCTGAACGAGCGCATACGAAAATACATCGCCAAAATGCCATTGGCTATCTCGGGCCAGCGCGGCTCGGATGCTTGTCTGGCGGTGGCTTGTGTGCTGATTTGGGGCTGGGATTTGTCGCCTTCTGAGGCGATGCTTTTTTTGCAGGAATACTCGGCGACATGTTCGCCGCCGTGGTCGGAAAAGGAGCTGAATCACAAGCTGCGGAGCGCGGAGAAGAAGCCGCCGAAGGACGGGAAGCCGCGTGGATACTTGCGCAAGGGCGCGGAGAGGCCGGATGCGCCGCTGGCGCTGCCGCCGCAAGCGCCGGTGAAAAAGGTGGAGCGGGCGGAGTGGGCGAAGGTGAATCTGGCGGCTGTGGAGCGGTTTGCTGAGGGGGTGCCGGAGCTTGATTTTGCGTGGTTTCGCCGCCGCTCGCCAGTGGATGTGAGCACGGTGACGACGGGCGTTTTTATGGACGCGGTGTTTGAGCCGGGGGACAAGGTGATCGTCTTCACGAACTACTTTTCGCAGGGGGATTTTATGTTCTGGCATGGGCGCGGTTTTTTTCGGCTGTCGGAACAAGAGGGTGTTTCGGCGGTAGCGGCGACGGCACCGACGACGGCGAAGAAGGGAGTTTGGTTCATGGTTCAGCCGGTGTCGGGGCGGTGGGAAATCGGGGAGCGGGTGAAGAACGATCAGGTGATGAAGACGCGTCGTAGCGAGGCGAATGTGGTGAGCTGGCGGCATTTTGTGTTGGAGTCGGATGAGCTGGAGCCGGAGCTTTGGCTGAAGGTGGTGGCCAAGCTGAATGTCCCCATCGTTGCGCTGTACACGTCGGGCGGGCGATCTATCCACGCGCTTGTGCGTTATGGGGTTGCGACGAAGGCGCATTGGGATCAAGTGAAGGCGACGATGCAGCA
>JAYSTZ010000472.1:0-3392 GCA_043719365.1 Verrucomicrobiaceae bacterium
GGCAGTTCTTGGATTGCGCGCTCGATGGCGTCCTGATGCTCGGCATCGAGGACCACGCGGTCCGGCGACTTCATGCTCTCGTCGGCGTGTTGATGTTGGTAAGTATCATCGTCGTCCTTCGTCTCCAGCGGGAGCGTGCGGCGGCGCGAACGGCGGCGCTGCTCGTTGAAGACGAGGTTCTTCATGATGGTGAAAGCCCACGTCGTGAACTTCGCGGATGGCTCCCAGCGCGGAGCGCTTTTCCAGATGCGCAGGAAGACTTGCTGCGCGATGTCCTCGGCTTCCGTCGGGTCGTCAATCATCCGGGCGACGGTGCCCACGATTCGGTTTTGGTGCGCCTCCACCAGCTCGCGAAAGGCCTCCGTATCGCCTTCCTTCACGCGCAGCATCAACCGCAGATCTCGCGAGGAGTCTTCTTCCCCGGAGGGAGTGGTGTCGAGGCTGGCGTCTTCGTTCATGTGCATCTGCGGGGCAGACGTATGCAGGTTGAGAGGGGAAACGCGCTCATGGCAAGTCGCACTTGGGAAATGACAGTTTTTCTTCACTTCCCATTCCCCGATTTCCGCTATGACAGCACCCATGCTCACTCGCATCATCCTGCTCATTTCCGCCACCGCTGCCATCGCCGCAGACGCGCCGCTCACATTCAGCGACCTGACGCCAAAGCGCTACGAACTCACCGCCCGCGCCAGCGTCATCGACCCGCGGGCAAAGGCGCATCCCGAGATCGATTTCGTTTTTGAAAAAGACGGCAAGCCGCAGGACACCGAGCACGCCTCCGTGGACACGCGCGTGAAGCCGCAGGGAAGGCTCGTCATCTGGCTCATGGGCCCCAGCCCCGCGCTGTTTGAGCGCGTGAACAGCTACGGGCTCCACGCCATCCGCGTCCACTACGCGAATGGCTGGTTCGGCCAGTTTGGGAAAGAGCCCGCGCCTGCCGACGACAAGTTCCTCGGCAAAATCCGCCTCGAAGCCGCCACCGGCGAAAACGTCAGCGACGTCGTCGAAATCCCCAAGCCCGACAGCATCCACGAGCGCTCCGTGCAATTCGTCAAATGGCTCGCCAAAGAAAACCCGCAGGGCAAATGGGACACCTTCCTCACGCCCGACAAAAGCGACCTGCGCTGGGAAAAAGTCATCCTCTCCGGCGCATCGCACGGCTCCACCACCGCCGCGCGATTTGCAAAACACCAGCGCGTCGATCGCGTCGTCATGTTCTGCGGACCGCGCGACCAATATGAGACATGGCAGGGCCTCCCCTCCGCCACGCCCGCAAACCGCTTCTTCGGCTTCAGCCACACCCTCGATGGCGGATGGACCGGCGACCACTACTGCCGCTCGTGGGAATTGCTCGGGCTCCGCGAATTCGGCCCCGTCGTCGATGTCGATAAAGAGCCCGCGCCCTTTGGCAACACCCGCCGCCTCATCACCAGCGCCGACGTAAAAAACGACGCCAAGCGCGCCCACAGCAGCGTCACCCCCGGCGGCGCAGCCGTGAAGGACGCCACCGGCAAATTCATCCACGAAGCCGTCTGGCGCTACCTCTTCAACCAGCCCGTCGAGACCACCGGAAAACCCGTCCCCCACGACGAAGGCTGCCGGATGGACCTGCGCCCCGCGGCGAAATAATATCGTAGCGGGGGCGTCTCGCCCCCGACCGCCAAAGGCGCTCGCCAATCTGGGACACTCCGTGTCCCAACGGGGCCGAGACGGCCCCGCTACTATCGTTCGTCACTTTATATGTGGAGGATGGTATAGGGAAACAGCCCTTCGGCCCCTCAAAACGGCTCACTGCCGGGAGAAAATGATTTTCAACCGGCGTTCCGTCGTTTTGGCGGCGGTTTCCGTTGGTTGTGCGATCCACCAGGTCGGTTTTCACACGGCTTCCGTTGGTTTAGCGCGCCGCAGGGTCGTTTTGGCGCGGGCCGGAGTCGTTTTGAAGTCGAGTTCCGTTGTTTTGCCAGCGCGGCGAGTCGTTTTGAACCGGCGCTCCGTCGTTTTGGCGGCGGTTTCCGTTGATGGTGGAGACCACCAGGTCGTTTTGTCAGCGGTTTCCGCTGTTTTGCGGGGCACAGGGTCGTTTAGCGGCGGCACCGGGTCGTTTTGTAGGGGCACCAAGTCGTTTTTGCTCGGCGATGCCTCGTTTTGGCAAACCTCGCCTCAGAAGCAACTTATGAAGCATTTCATTCGCACAAGCGGATAGTGGGGCACCCTGCCTTACAAATACTCCGTGAGCCCGTCGTAGGCGTGGGCGACTTGGATGTCGCTGCCGCGGCGGGCGAGGAGGCGGCGGGTTTGGTTGAGCTTGGTCTCGAGGAAGGAGTCGTCGTGGGTGGGGTCGTGGTGGGTGATGAGCCAGCGCTTGACGCCGGCGAGGTGGGCGAGGATGCAGGCGTTGCCGACGGAGCTGTGGCCCCAGCCGACTTTCTCGGGGTATTCTTCGTCGGTGTATTGGGCTTCGTGGATGAGGATGTCGGCGCCGGTGACGAAGTCGAGGAGGGGGAGGTAGGGGCGCATGATTTCGCTCTCGCGGGTGAGCTCGTCGAGGGGATCGAGGTGGCCCTTGAGGAACTCGTTGTCGGGGATCCAGACGATCGATTTGCCTTCGACCTCGATCTTGTAGCCGAGGGAGTTGCCGGGGTGATCGACGCGGATCCATGAGATTTTGACGCCGTCGAGGGTGATGGGCTCTTCGTGGAGGTGGTGGAAGTCGAGGTGGGCGCGCATGTCTTCCATCTGGACGGGGAAATACTCGCGGTCGAGCTGCCCTTTGAAAACGGAGCGGAGGGGCTTGTTGAGGGCTTTTTCGCCGTAGATCTCGATCTCCCAGCCGGTGGTGTAGGCGGGGGGGAAGAAGGGGAAGCCCTGGATGTGGTCCCAGTGGGTGTGGGTGATGAAGAGGTGGAGGCGCTGGGGCGGGTCGGCCATGAGTTCGCGGCCGAGTTCGCGGATGCCGGAGCCGGCGTCGAAGATGAGCTGCAGCCCGTCGTGAAGCACGGAGAGGCATGAGGTGTGGCCGCCGTGGCGGATGAATCGGCCGCCGGGAGTGGGTGAGGAACCGCGGGTTCCCCATAGGATGAATTTACCAGAAGGTGTATCGAGCATGGAGAAATCGGAAGAGAGTTGGCCGACAAGGATTCGAACCTTGACTAGGTGAGTCAAAGTCACCTGTGCTGCCTTTACACCATCGGCCAGTGTTTGCGGTCGGCGACACTAACGGGCCGTCCGTTTTGCGCAACTGCAAATCTGCGGAATGATGTTTTCGGGCAGAATGGCGGACCGGGCATGGAGCGAAGAAAGTAGCTCGCGAGGCCCTTCGCGGCATTGTGTCATTCGCGAAGCGACACGCTTTTCGTTCGTGCCGCTTCGCGGGAGTCGTATGGTCGCGAAGG
>JAYSTZ010000473.1:0-8083 GCA_043719365.1 Verrucomicrobiaceae bacterium
CGTTGATTCGCTGGGCGATTGCTTTTCCATCAATGAGTGTCATCCCCGCATGAAGCCGGATTACCCCCACCCGAAGCAAGCGTGATTGGATTGCCGAACCGCGAGACTGCGCTAAAAGGAACGCATCATGACCACTCGCGGAAAACTCGTTTTCACTATCCTCTTCCTCGCCATCGTAGGATTTGGCGTCACCAAGTGGTGGCCCACGCTCAAGCCCGGCTCTGGCTCCTCGCCCGGAGCGAGCGAAAAAGGCGGCGCGCATTCCGACCTGATCGTCGCCACGCAGACGGAAGTGCCGCGACTCGGCCCCGCAGGCGTTTACCAAAGCAAAGACAACGTCGTGGATATCGAGCTGAGCACTTATGCGGGCTACGCGGGCATCATCGCTGCGAACGGCGGACTCGAGCCGAATGACAATTCCATTTTCGCAAAAAAATACGGCTTTAAAGTGCGCATTAAACTCAGCGAAGAGGAAAGCTGGACTGCGCTGAACGGCGGAAAAATGGCCGCCAGCGCAACCACGGTGGACGTGCTCGCAGTCTATGGCCGGCAGTTCAACGCGGTCGTGCCGGTGCAGATCGGATTTTCCCGCGGCGCGGACGGCGTGGTCGTAAACACCGGCATCAAACGCATCAACGATCTGAAAGGCAAAGTTCTCGCCAGCGCGCAATTCACCGAGGCGGATTTCTTCATTCGGTACCTCGCACAGGAAGCCGGCATCGCGGTGCACATGCTCTCATCGCTCGACGCCGAAACCGACCCGAATGCAGTGAATCTCGTCTATTCCGAAGATGCGGGAGTTGCTTGCGATGCATTCACCACCGACGCGACCGGCAAGCTCGTCGGCTGCGTGACATGGGCACCGAAGACCACGGATACCGTGAAGGAAAGCGCCGGCAAAGCGCACCTGCTCACGACCAATCGCAATCTTCTCATCGTTGCCGACATCCTCGTCGTCAACAAAGGCTTCGCAACCGCCGAGCCCGATAAAGTCAAAGGTCTCGTCGCCGGAACCCTGGAAGGCAACCAGATGGTCCGCAACAACGCCGAGGCGAGTTTGGACGTAATCGGAAAAGCATTCTCGAAAAAAGACGAGCAGTGGGACAAAGCCCGCACGAGACTGGAACTGCAAAAAATCCATTTCTCGAACGGGCCCGAAAACCTCTCATTTTTCAGCGGCGCGATGGACGCGGCAGGCAGCTTTTCGGGCATTTACCAAAGCGCGATTTACTCATACGGAACCGACCTCATCAAAGACCCCGTGGACAGCGAGCGTTTCGTCGATCTGAAGCACCTGAAAGCATTGGAAGCAACGGGCGCATTTGCCGGGCAAATTGTCAGCATCGCACCAATCAAAACACAAGGCGCAGGCCCCGTGGAAAGCGATCCGCTGCTCAGCAAAAACATCCGCTTCCTCTTCCAGCCCAACAAGGCGGAACTGGATCTTTCAAATACGGACAACTTAAAGAGCCTCGGCTCGCTGAAGCAGATGCTCCAAATCAGTCCGGGCTCGACCATCCTCCTGCGCGGCCACGTCGATAATTCGAAAGTCGAAGATTTCAAGAAGCAGGGAGACAGCTTCCTGCGCACCATGGCGATCAAAGCGACCGACTTCAGCAAACAGCGCGCAGCAGAAATCAAAAAGCAGCTCGTCGAGCGGGAGAAAGTGGACGCCGCCCGCATCGAAGTGATGGGCCGAGGATGGGAAGAACCGCTCAAAACGCTGGACGAAAGCCGCCGCGTCGAAGCGCAGTGGTTCACGCTGGAATAGGTTGCAGTAGGGCCATGAGCTGAGGAAACTTCGGGCGTGCGTCGGTTCATACAGATCATCCTGCTTTTGGTGCTGCTCGTTGGCGGCGGCGGAAGCTGGTACCTTTACGAGCGGGGCCTGACGAGGCCCTGGCGCGATCTCGTAATTGAGGAACTGCAGCGGCGTGGAGTGGAGGTTTCATTCGGCTCGCTTACGGTGGAGCCGTTTCGCGGACTGGTGGCGAAAGATGTCCGTGTGTTCGATTCGCCCAGGCGCGAACGCACGCTGGCGCAAGTAAACGAGATGATCGTGGAGGCAAACTATGCGAACGCAGTCCGGGGAAAACCATTTCTCGATTCGCTGACGTTGGTCGATGCTGCGTTGCAAATCCCGCTCGACCCAAAGGATCCGGTAGGCCCTGCGGTGACAGTTGAGAAGCTGAATACGCGGATCGTTTTACCTGCAGATCGTCTCGTGGTCAGCCGTCTAACCGCAGTGCTTTTTGGCATTCATGTGACAGCCTCCGGCCAGCTCGTCCACCCCGACGGGTGGCGCAGCGAGCCGCCAGGACCCGATAAAACGCCGGACGATCTAAAGCTCATTTCGCGCGTGCTGGACGAATTTCGCGCACTGAAATTTCTCGATCACCCGCGGCTGGATGTTCATTTCGGCGGCGACCTCGCATTTCCTGAATCGATGGTCGTCGAGGCCTCGCTCACCACCGGCCGTGTGGAACGAGGAACCTATCGACTGGACGCACTGGACGTTGCGCTGAGCTGGCACAACGAAGCGCTTTTGCTGCACCGGTTCGAGGCACGCGATGCCGTCGGCAGACTGCACATCGGGGGCACCTACCGTCCGTCGTCGCGGGAGCTGGATGCAAGCGTTCGCTCCGGCATGGACCTCGCCGCACTGCTGCGGACAAGCGGACTTTGGGAACCCGGCGAGCTGCATTTCGAATCCACACCGCAAATCGATGCAGTGATCAAAGCGAAGTTTGAAAAACCGGGCGTGCCCCGCGCAAAACGGGATGGCGATGGTCAGATGGATCTATCGGGCAAACTCCGTATGGGGAAATTTGCGTTCGGAAAAATAGCATTCGACCAGCTCGCGGCGGACTTTGCGTGGGACGGCAAACGCTGGGCCGTGCGCGATTTCGTCTTGAAGCACCGGGTATCCGGCGAGATCCGGGGCGACGTGATGCAGGATTACGAAACCTCCGGGCAGGGTGATTTTCGACTCGGGCTCACGAGCACAATCAACCCCGAATCTCTCGCTCCATTCTTCCGCGGCAACAAAACATGGCAACGCAACGCCGCAGCCCGGCTCGCAATGTTCAAATTTCCAGACGCGCCGGAAATTAAAGTCAGTGCACGCGGTTCCGCGCCTGGGCTGGATACGATGTCCGCAAGCGGCGACGTGAAACTCGGGCGGTGTAGTTATCGCGGCGTGGATGCGCGCAGCGTCAATGCCAGCCTGCGTTTCAGCGGCAACACACTCCATGTGGACAATCTTGATGTTCAGCGCGCCGAGGGTCCCGGTGCGTGCTCGCTCACGTTCGATTTCACGAAAGACATCGTGCTCGTCAAAAACGCACGACTGGGCGTTTTCCCGCTGGATGTCGCACAGTGGATCGATCCCGATTTGGTCGAGGACATCCGACCTTATCGTTTTGGAAAACTCCCGCCATACCTCACGATCGACGGAGTCGTTGACCGCCAGAAGGGCGGCAAAAATACCCGTCTCGTTGTGAAACTCGATGCTGACCACGGCATGGATTACACGTTTAGCGGAAAGGAACTGAAGTTCAACAAGGTCGAAGCCAAAATGCTCTTCGATGATGGACGAGTGAAGCTCACCGACGTTCGCGGCGAACTGTTCGATGGCATTCTCAAGGGAACGGCTGACATTTCCACCATGAAAGGAAAGCCCGGCCAAGCAGCCGAGATCCGCTTTATCGATGTGAATTTCGAGAAGCTAACGAAGCTATATTTCGACTACAACGACTCGAAGGGAAAACTAAATGGCGTGTATAATTTCAACGGCAAGGGCGACGATGCCCGCACGATGCGGGGCGAAGGAAAAATGGAGATTACAGAGGGCAACGTATTCGCGATTCCATTCCTCGGCCCGTTCAGCGATGTGCTCAATAAAATCGTCCCCGGCATGGGATACAATCTCGCACGACGTGCAGCGCTTACATTTGCTATCGCCGACGGGGTCATTACGACGAAGAATCTGGAAATCGAAGGCAAGGGATTCTCGATGTTTGGCGACGGACGCATCTGGTTCCTTGATGATCGGATGGACTTCGACATGCGTCTGAACGCGCAAGGTCTTCCGGGAGTTTTACTGCTGCCCGTGAGCGCGCTACTAGAATACCGTTCAGTCTCCAAATTTTCCGAGCCGGACTGGCGGGCAAAAGTGATTCCGAAATTTCAACTACCAAAAACACCCAAGCCGACGCTCCCGGTTCGAATCGAAAAACTGGTTCCCGCAACCAGTCGCGCAAAAGCCTTGCACTGAGCTCGGCCATCCTTCAATCGCAACACCTCATGTCCGCACACCTTACTGCAAACAATCTCCGGCGCTCGTTCAAAATGGGCCAGCGGACCATTGACGTCCTTCAGGGAATCACGCTCGAAGTAGCCGCTGGAGAATCAGTATTCCTCTGCGGAGCAAGCGGCGCGGGGAAAAGTACGCTGCTTTACACGCTCGCGGGTCTTGAAAGGCCGGAAGAAGGAGAAGTTTTTTTTGAGGGCACACCGCTCTACGCACAGCCGGAAAGCAGGCTCGCAGCAATGCGCAACAGCGCGTTTGGATTTGTGTTTCAAGCATACCATCTCCTTCCGGAACTCACTGCCTTGGAGAATGTGATGCTCCCGGCGATGATCGGCGGGATGAGGAAACGTGCTGAAGCGGAAGCCGCTCTCGATCGGGTCGGACTAAAGGATCGTTTTTCTCATTTGCCGGCAGAATTGAGCGGAGGCGAACAACAACGCGTCGCTATCGCGCGAGCCTTGATCAATAATCCTCGGATTATTTTTGCAGACGAGCCCACTGGGAATCTCGATAGCAAGACTGGCGAGAGCATCGTCTCGACTCTCTTGGCTCTTGTTCGCGACGAAAAGAAAACACTCATCGTAGTAACCCACGATTCCCAGCTCGCAACTCGCGGCGACCGTCGTTTGGAAATCCGCGACGGCCAGGTCGTAAAATAAATTACCGGATCAAATGTGGATCGGATGCCCGTACGCCACTCCGGTCGCCTCGTGAATCGCTTCACTAAGCGTCGGATGGGCGTGAATGGTCGCCTCAATTTCGTCTTTTGTGAGCTCGGACGTAATCGCCAGCCCCATTTCCGCGATCATTTCTGTTGCCTCGGGTCCGACAATGTGAGCCCCGAGCAGTTCGCCATGCGGTTCGCTGTAAATGAGCTTCACAAAACCATCGATCTCGCCAATCGCCCGAGCCTTGCCACTCGCCATAAACGGGAATTTTCCGATCTTGAATTTCAGGCCTTTTTCCTTCGCGGCTCTTTCGGTGAGCCCAACACTCGCGACCTGCGGATGGCAATAGGTGCATCCTGGAAACACCGTGACTTTTTTCGGCTTCGCCCCAGGAACAAACATCCCTTCGACGGCCTGAATCGCCTCGAAACTCGCAACATGCGCAAGCCAAGGTGGACCGATGATGTCTCCCGCCGCAAAAATTCCGGGAGTTGGCGACTCGTAACGATCATTCGTGGCGATGTATCCGCGATCATTGAGATTCTTTTTGTCCGCAAACACCGCACCGCCGGGCAATAAAGGTTGGATACCGATTGCGACGAGGCACACATCGGCTTCGAGGATCTGCTCTTTCCCATCGGCGCCCGCGACGGTAACCCGAACACCGCTCGCAGTCACTTCGGTTTTGGTCGTCTTTGTATTGGTGAGAACTTTGATGCCCTGTTTCACGAACGCCTTCTCGACTGTCTGGGAAACCTCAGTGTCTTCAACGGGCAAAATATTCGGAGCCATCTCAACCACAGTGACTTTCGTGCCGAAAGCATTGTAGAAATATGCGAACTCCACCCCAATCGCACCGGCCCCAATCACAATCATCGACGCAGGCTGCTTATCCAAAACCATCGCCTCCCGTGACCCAATCACCGTCTTCCCATTAAAAGGAAACCCCGGCATTGGGCGCGAAACACAGCCCGTCGCAACAAGGATTTTCGACGCTGTGTGGACCTCGGTTTTCCCGTCGCCTCCCTTAACTGTAACCGATCCGGCCTTATCCAAAACGGCTTCGGCCCGAATATAATCGACCTTGTTTTTCTTGAAGAGGAACTCGATTCCCCCGGCATTTTTGTCGCTTACATCCCGTGAGCGCTTGATCACTTTACTCCAGTCGTAGCTCAAATCAGTAAATGCGAAGCCAAACTCGGCTGCGCGATGCTTCATCAAATGGTAAAGCTCGGCGTTCCGAAGCAGGGACTTGGTCGGAATACACCCCCAATTTAGGCACGTTCCGCCGGCGCGCTCTTTCTCTACACATGCCACTTTTTTGCCGAGTTGCGATGCTTTGATTGCCGCGACGTAGCCCGCAGGCCCGCCACCAATTACAATGAGGTCGTAAGATGCCATATTAATTCAGAAAAAATGTGTTCGGTTTGAGGGAAAAACCTTCTGGTTTAAGAAACCGCGCGTCAAGGTCGCTCCGATTAAATTACTTCCCCAACGAGATCGTAAACTTGAGTCCCTGTGATCCGGACATTCACGAACTCGCCGACCGGAGCCGGTTTTTTTAGCAAAATGCGACCATCAATGTCAGGAGCATCTGTTTCGCCTCGTGCGACTAAGGGCTGGTCCACGACTGCCCGCACCACTTTACCCACCTGAGCGCGACCGATTTGAGTGGCGATCTTTTGCTGAAGCTTCATCGCCTTTTTGTAGCGAGCCTCTTTGATCTTCGCAGGAAGCTGCCCCTCCATTTTCGCGGCTCTACTTCCCTCCTCCTGACTGTAAGTAAAGACTCCGAGTCGTTCAAATCGAGTTCGCTCGATGAATTCCAACAGGTATTCAAATTCCTCCTCGGTTTCTCCCGGAAATCCGACGATAAACGTCGTACGAATAGCGATCCCAGGAATCCCGGCGCGAATCCGACGAACCAGATTCTCGATGTGCTCGCTCGAAGTCTCCCGCTTCATTACTTCAAGCATTCTCGGATGAATGTGCTGAAGAGGCATATCTACATACCGAGCAACATGACGGGTTGCGGCAATACAGTCGATCAACTCATCACTCCAATGAGCAGGATGAGTGTAGAGGAGCCGGATCCAAAAATCGCCCTCGATGCGATCCAATTCCCGAAGCAATTTAGTGAGAGTGGGGCCCCTGCGACTGTCCACCGGCTGCTTTGGTCCCGCTTTTTCGGCCCATAGATCCATACCGTAGTACGTCGTATCCTGGCTGATGAGGTTAATTTCCTTCACACCTTCAGCCACCAATCCCCGGACTTCAGTTACAACACTATCGATCGAACGCGACCGATGCCGTCCGCGCATTTGCGGAATAACACAAAATGAACAAGGGTGATTGCATCCCTCTGCAATCTTGGTGAATGCGGTGTGTGGTGGAGTCAATCGAACCCTTGGAGTGTTCCAATCGGGTATATAGACGGGCTTCCGAGTGACGAAATTCATCGGTTCCCAGTCTTCATTAAGAGGAACAGTAACGTTTTTTACCGTTGTCGGCGTCCGATCGACTCGTCCAAGCACCTTGTCGATAATCGAACCGACATCTTTTACCTGATCCAGACCGATGAAAGCATCGACCTCACCCTTGAATTCACCAGCAAGATCCGTCGAGAATCGCTGACTCATGCAGCCGGCAACAATCAGTTTTTGACCGACCCGGCGTTTTTTGAGTCCTTTTGCTTCATGTGCTTCGAGAATCGCCACAATACTTTCCTCTTTCGCACTGTCAATAAATGCACACGTGTTGACAATTAGCACGTCGGCCTCCGCCGCATCGTTTGTAATTGTCATCCCGTGTTGCAAAACATCGCCGAGCATGATCTCCGCATCAACAAGATTTTTGGCGCAACCGAGGGAAATCATACCGATTTTCGGCACTTTATTGACTGGCGCGATTGTGGATGGAGACTTCTTCATGGTTGAGTTGATCTAAGTAGCAGTTCGCGGGCAGTTCCGCAATGTGTGATGACGGGAGTTTTCGGGGTGTCATCCGGGCAAAAAAGAGCCCCGTCCCCTGTTTTCACAGGAGACGGGGCATAACTCTGGCAACGTCCTACTTTCGCACGACCTATAGACGTACTATCATCGGG
>JAYSTZ010000474.1:0-8066 GCA_043719365.1 Verrucomicrobiaceae bacterium
GGTGATCTCCGGGACGCCCGCGGGCGCGAGCTGGCGGAGGGCGGTGAGCAGGTCGGTGAGGGTATTCTTTTCTCCGGCGAGCCGGGTGTCGAGTTCGGCCGCGGTAAGGGCGAGCTTTTTCATCACCCCGGCGCGGGCGGCGCGGATGGGGTCGGCCACCGCACCGGTGGAATCGGCAAGTGCAGTGTCGCTTTTGACGATGTCGCCGACGGTGGGCGCGGCGGTGGCGAGGCTCTTTTTGAGTTCCTGAAGCTCCCGCATGACAGAGGTCATTCCGGCGCTCGCGTCGGCGGAGCTTTTCGCGGCGTCCTGTGCGTGGCGGATGCCCACCCAAACGCCGCCACCGATCAGCGCTGCGGCGATGCTGCCGATGAGCGCATACCGGCGGACGGAGCCGGACAGCGTCTCCACTTTCTCGCTCACTTGCGCGAGCTCCGTCGAGAGGACGCGGATTCGTTCTTCGAGCTTCGCTATGTGCGCGGCGAGCTGCTCGGGCGTGTCCACAGTGTGGCGGAAGTGCGAGCTGGCGAGCAGTCGCTGGCGGTGGTCGGTCTGGAGGGTTTGTCGCGCGTCGGGCTCAGCGGGGGCGGGGTCGTAGGGGAAACCGTCGGCGCAGACGAAGACGTAAAGGCGCTTGCCGTGGCGCAGGGCGAGGTCGTGTTCGAGCTGCGTATAGCTGCGGCGGCCCTCGGCGTAGGTCGCGCCGTGCAGGGCGGGCCCGGCATTTCCATCCTCGGCCCCATAGCGAAGCCCGGCGATGTGGATGACGGCCTGGCAGCCTTTGATTTTCTCCTCCAGCATCGCCGCGATGGTCTGCCCCGGCGGGGCAAAATACTCCTGCTCCACCGCGAGCGCGCCGATTCCGCGTAGCCCATCGGCCACCGCCCGCCGCACGCTGCCGAGGTCGCCGGTCGTCGCGGAGACGAAGATGCGCGGGACGGGCAGCGCAGATTCGGCAGCAGTGTTGGTCGGGTTCATGGCCGCGGGGAGACTTGCAGGAAGAAAGGGCGGGCGTCAAACTCGCTGGCGTAGCGACGGCTCGCCGTTCGCACGTTCCGCGCCGAAGGCCAAACGTCTGCGAATTGAGGAAGAACCCGCGCCGTCGCGGCAGCCAGAGCAAGTGGCGCGGTGCGTTGGTGTTTGCCAAAAGGCAGAAAGCAAAAGGGCGCATGACCTTCTCGGACACGCGCCCTTTTGGGTTGGTGATTGGGTCGCTCGCTTACTTCTTTTTGAGGGAAGCAAGATACTCGACGAGGTTTACGAGGTCGTCTTGCGAGAGAATATTGCTGAGGCCGGCGGGCATGAGCGATGTTGTGAGTTTCTCGCGCTTGGTGATGGTGTTCTTGGCGATGTTTTGGGTGGTTCCGCCGGGTAGGGCGAGAGTCACTTCGTCTTTTGTTTCGCTGCGGACTATGCCACTGGCGACTGCGTTGTCTTTGAGGGTGAAGAGTTGGGTCTCGAAGCCCATGGATAGTCCGCTGTTGGGGTTCAGGATACTCTCGAATAGGGCTTCTTTTGGTAGTTTGCTGCCAATTTCGCTGAGCCCGGGGCCGACTTCCACGCCTTTGCCGGCGGCGGTGTGGCAGGTGATGCAGGTGCTTTCGGTTTTCTCGAAAATAGTGCGTCCCTTTGCGATGTCGCCGTTGAGTTTCGCGAGCTCGGCGATTGCGGGGAGAGGCTTTCCTCCTTGGGCGCTGGGCATGGGGAATAGGGCTGCGATGTCTTTGGCCAGGGTGGGGTATTGGACGGCTGCGAAGGCGCTGGCGGCGCTGAGTTTGAGGTCTTCGGGGAATTTGTTGTCCTTGGCGAGTTTGACGAGGGAGTCGGCACCGGCCTGGGTGCGGCTCAAGGCACTGAGCGCGGCTTTGCGGTGTTCGATTTTTTTCTGCGCGTCGGCAAGAAGCGCGGTGAGTTTGCCGCCGGCGCGTCCGCTGCCGCTGGCGGCGAGTGCTTTGATGACGCTTTCGGCGTCGGGACTGCTGAGTCCGTCGTTGAGGATTTTGTCGGCGTCGCTGTCGCTGAGAACGAGTTTAATCGCTTCGCCTGCTGCGGGGTCGTTGCCGAGCTTGATGGCGGTGGCTAGGAGCGAGGGGCCTTGTCCTTTTGCGCCGAAATCCCGTGCGAGTTCTACGAATGCGGCGGTGCCTTTTGCTTTGTCGAGTGCGCCGCTGATGGCTTTGGCGACGGCGTCGTTGTTGACTCCTTTGAGTCTTGCAAGGGCTTCGCGGGCGATTTCGTCGCTGGCTTTGCCGCTGGTGGCGAGCTCAATGAGAGCTGCGTTGCGGATGTCGTCTTTTGGGAGGAAGTCGAAGGCGCGCACATAGCGTAGGTGGGCGGTCTCTTTATCGAGAAGGAGCTTGGTGAGGTAGCCGGCGGCCTTGGTGGATCGGGTGCGCCAGATGATGTCGCGTCCGGCGGGGGTGTTCCATTTGTCGCCGACAGATTCGAGCCACGCGTCGAAAAATGCACCTTCATTTCCGGCAGCGCCGATGCCAAGTGCTTCGAGGTACCAGCGATCTTTTCCGTCATGCTGCACGGCGAGTGCAGCCCAGCCTTTCGCAGCAAGTGGCGATTTCGATCCGCGAAGCGTGATTGCCGCCTGCCTGCGGAGTGCCGGGACCGTGCTCTTCATTGCCGCGCTGAATAGAACATGCGCGGCTTCCATCCCCCATTCCGGGATATCCGAAACCGTGAGGCCACTCGCCGCATTCTTTGCCCGAAGGCCGATGGCATGCTCGGCAAAAAGTCGAAATGCGAAGCATTGAATATCCGCCGACGGATCCTCGACCGCCGCCTTCAAGTATTTTCCCTCGCTCCCCGGAATCGCCGTGAGCACGCCCAGCGCCCGCGCACGGATGCGCGCATCGCTGCTCTTCCACAGCCCGAGCAACGCAGGCTCCGCCTTTGTTCCCATCGCGTGCAACGCCGCCCACGCCGTGGCCTGGATTACTTTGTTTGGCGAGGTCAGCGCTTTCGCCGCGCCTTCGGCTGTGGAGAAATCGACCGACGGTGCCTTCGCGAGTCCGGCGGGCGCGACGCGATAGATCCGGCCCATGATTTTTCCCGGTTCGTGATCGCCCATCGCGTGCCCTCCGACGCCCGGATCATACCAGTCGGCTACGACGAGCGCGCCGTCCGGAGCGATGGCGACATCGCTCACGCGATACCACGAATCCGTGCTCGTGAGCACATCCACCATCGCCGCTTGAAAGCCCGCGCCATCGACCGTCGCCGGATAGGCCCGCACGGTGCGCGGCCCTGCATCGCAGTGGATGAGCTGGTTTTCAAACTGCGCCCCGAGCGCATTGCTCTCATTCACCAGCAAACCCGTCGGCGAGCCGCCGCCCGTCTGCAAAAGATTGGGCACCACTCCCGGATCATTGAGGTGCCAGTGGCGCAGCGGAATCTCCGGCTCCATATTTGTCCGCTTCGACTGCCAGCCCGCGCCGGTCATCTCATCCGTGTAGCCGTAGTTGCCAAACTCCATGACGTAGCAAATGCGGACGCCTTTGTTGCCGTCGTCGTCGTTGTCGCTCTGCCACATCGTGCCGAAGGAATCGACGGCGACTTCGTAGTTGTTGCGGAAGTTGTGCCCGAGTGTCTCGACGTTGCTCGCCTTGCCTGCCGCCAAATCGATGTCGCAGCGGAAGACCATTCCCTGCCGGTAAGGCTCGCCTTTGTTGGTGATTTTGTTGCCTGCGAGATCGGTGACGACCGAATCATCAGGCCACTTCAACTCCGTGATGCTGTTTCCGGCATTGAAGTAAAACTTTCCCTCCGGCCCGCGCATGAAGGAGTGGATTTGGTGATCGTAGTTCCAGACGCCGCCGATTTTGAAAAGGACAACGGCCTCCTCGGCCTTGTCGTCGCCGTCTTTGTCGGTGAGAAGCCAGACGTTAGGCGCAGCACTGACGATGACTTGCGTGCCTTTTCCCGTGGGTGAAGGGAGGACGCAGATGCCAAGCGGATTTGTGAGTTCTTTGCTTTGGAAAAAGGTCTTTTCGGAGTCGGCGAGCCCGTCGCCATCGGTGTCTTCGAGGATGACAACGCGATCTCCTTCGGTGCGGGTGCTCATGTAGCCGCGGTAGTTGGTGCATTCGGTGGCCCACACGCGGCCACGGTGATCGACTTCGATATTCGTTGGGTTTTGCACCATCGGCTCGGCGGCAAAAAGCGACGCTTCCAAGCCGGGCGCGGCTTTGAAGGTGCTCATGTTGGCCTTTGCTTTATCGAGTCCGTAGCGGGCTTCGACGTTGGCACTCGGCTTCTGCGCAAATGCGGGCAGCGCGGCGGCGATGGTGATGGCGAGGACGAAAGCGGGTTGGTTCATGGTTCGTGTTATATCCCGCAAAACGCGGGCACTTAGCGAATTCCAATTTCGCACGCCGGAAAATCAGCGCGCCATGCGGAGGATGCGGTCGTTGTAGCTGTCCGTGACGATGAGCGCGCCATCGGGCGCAATCGTCACGCCGTGCGGGCGGCTGAGGTCGCTCGTTTGCGCGTCGTCGGTGAGCGTTGCGCCTTTTTTCCCGCTTCCAGCGATGCGCGTGAGTTCTTTGGTTTTCGGGTCGTAGCGGCGGATGACGTGGTTCTCCGCATCGGCGATGATGACGCTGCCGTCGCGGTCGAGGCATGCGTGCTTCGGGCCGTTGAGGGTGCCGCTGA
The DNA here is from genome assembly GCA_043719365.1 of Verrucomicrobiaceae bacterium. GTDB lineage: Bacteria > Verrucomicrobiota > Verrucomicrobiia > Chthoniobacterales > Chthoniobacteraceae > SXWH01. The sequence continues at coordinate 4,666 of JAYSTZ010000474.1, forward strand.
CGGGCGTCTGGATTTCCCCTCGGCATCGACAAAGCCCTTCTTTCCCGTCCCTGCAAACGTGGTCACCGTGCCGTCGGGCGACAGTTTTCGGATCCGGTAGTTCCACGAATCGGCGAGAAAGATATCGCCGTTTTTCGCGATGGCCGCGTTGTGGATTCCGTTAAACTGTGCCGCCACGGACGTGCCGCCGTCGCCGGAGAATCCCTTGATTCCAGTGCCGGCAAGAAGCGTGAGTTTGCCCGTCTTATCCACGGACAGGACGCGATTTCCCGAGATCATCTCGGCGATGATCATCCGTCCGTCGGGTGTGAATTCCACCGCGAAAGGCTCGCGCAGCTTGCACTGGGTCGCCGGGGCATCGGCGGCGAAAGTTCCGCCGCCTGCGATGATTTCCAGTTTCGCAGCGAAGGCACACGCGACCAAGGCGAGGAATATGAGGATGATGCGCATCGCACCGCGCACTGGAACAACGCAGCGTGCTAATGTCGAGCCCACGGTCCTACTCACACTCGCAAACAATCCGGAAGCCCACGTCGTTGCTTTGGTAGCCCGGCATGTTCGAGTTCCGGGAGCAGCAACGCAGGCTGGAAATTCGCGATTTCCAAGAGCCGCCGCGGTAAACGCGATTCGCCGAAAGTTTCTGCACCTTGGGGTTTGTGCACTCCTTGCCCTTGTAGGGCTCGAATGAGTCGGCGCACCACTCGAACACATTGCCCGCCATGTCTTCCATGCCAAACGGGCTTGCTCCGCGCGGAAAGCTGCCGACCGGGGCCGTCTCCGCGAAACCGTCGTCCACATTCGGGTCGCGCCAGGCAAACGCCGTGCGGACGTCCGCGAAATTGGCGAGCTGTGCAGTCATGTTTCCATCTCCCCACGGAAACATGCGCGTTTCCGCACCGCGTGCAGCATACTCCCACTCGGCCTCGCTCGGCAGGCGGTATTTGCGCCCTTCGCGCAGGCTCAGCCATTTGCAATACGCCTCGGCCTCTATCGCGCTGACGTAGATGACCGGATGATTCTCGTCCGCCCAAGCAGCGCGTTTGCTACGGTGGGAAGGGTCAAATTTTTCGTATATCCCGTTCGTGACGGTGTAGCGCGACATGTAGAAACAGGAGAGAATTACAGGAGTGACCGGCAGCTCGTTCGACTGCGCGTCCGGTGTCTCGCAGCCCATCCGGAATTGCCCGGTCGGAATGAGATACATGTCGAGACCGAAGGAGTTTACGAAGTTGGCGTATTTGATTTTCTCATCCGCCCGCGCAATCGGGGATAAGTTGATCGCCGACTTTACAGGCGCTGCAACGACAGGCCTTCCGAGCACCGGAGCGGCCGGCTTCGGACGGGCCGGGGTCGCCACCGAAGTGGACGATCTTACGATCGGAGCCTGGCTCTCTGCGGACATAGGTGCCGACGCCATTTCCTCAAGGTATTGGTCGATCAAGTCTTCGGAATCGGCTCCGCTGAGGCCGAGGCCTTCGCCAAGATTGCACATTGCATCCCGCTGGTCGTCGGACATTTCTCCGCCATCGAGGCAAAGTCGGGACATTCTGAGAATCTTCCGAAACTCGGTTGCAGGATCTCTTTCGTCCTCTTCCGCGGCAGGTGCCGAAACCGGACGCTTCGGCGCGGCCATGACGGGCGCTGGTGCGGAAGGTGCGGGTGGCGGTGGCGGTGGCGGTGGTGGCGGGGCAGGAACGATACGGATGCTCCCTGTTTGCTGAAGTTCTGCCTCTATGACGGGGAGTATATCGTCCTTCCGTAGTCCCATTCCTTCACCGGCAATAATGAGGCGGCTTTCGGCCTCCTCCGTCAGTCGTTTTTCCGCGAGCGTAAAGGTGAGCAGTTTCTTGAATTCGCCAATCGCCTTCGTGACAAGTTGAGCGTGCAGCTCGGCATTGTGTTTTGCCCGCTGCTCCGGATCGAGGAGCCGCGTGCGGGCCTCCGCAAGATACTGAGGGGCCTCGTCAAGGCCCTGCCTGAGCAGTTGCGCCATCGGATTGCTCGGCTGGTTTTTGAGGGGTAATTTCTTCTGCCACCAAACCAGCAACTGGCGCGTGTTTTCTTCTATGACGTCGGGATTGTAGTTCCCCGTGTGATCCAGACAGAGTCGCTCGTAGAGGCTCGGCGAATTGTAGTTGCGCCATGCGTCCCAGCGGAGCGGGTTGTCGGGTATCGGATTTGGAAGTGCCACGTGCTTGAGCTAAAGGGCGCGGACTGAGGCTTACGAAATCTGGAGCTGCGCGAGGTCGGCAGTCGCAAGATCCAGTTCGCTTTCGGAAAGACCCGTGTTGCGGGCAATTGAGACGCGGCTTGTGCGTCCGTATGCCTCGACGACCACCTCGAGAACCTGATTCTCGTTGTAATGATAAGTCAGTTCCACCGGTGAGCCTTTTGGCAAAAACGGCGGCAGCTCAATATCGCAAATTCCCAGCGGCGTGCATTCGCCGGGGACGGTGCTTTCGCCTTCCACCACGCGCACGATGGCGTTCTTCATATTGGCTTTTGCGGTGCCGAAACTGTTTTTGATCTCGTTTGGAATCGGAGTCATTTTCGGAATCATCGAGAAAACATATTCCTCCACCTTGGTGTCGTCCCACAGCACGACTCCCATTGTGTGGGTGGTAATATTCGTCACCTTGATCAAAGAGCCGTCGGAGGCTGAAAATGCCTCGCGAACTTCCGGGGCGATGTTGCGTTTGCCCGCGTCGTCCTCTTTTTGGAGCAGGGAAAGCATTCCTTGGATCGCGGCACCAAGCGCCACGGCTTCATCGGGGCTTACGTCCTCGGCCACGGGGCGGTTCGAGGTCTCGGTGATCATCGTGCGGACTGACGGCACCCGGGTCATGCCGCCCGTCAACAATACGCGGTCGATTTGGGACCAGCTGAGATTCGCCTCCTGCATTACGATTTCGCAGATCGCCTTGGATTTCTCGATGAGATGGCGGGTTCGTGCTTCAAACTCCTCGCGGGTGATCTCGATCTTCACGCTCCTTCCGTTGTAGCTGTGGACCAGGGTCGTGCGTTGACGCGTGGAGAGCTGGATCTTCGCGGTGAGCGCCCGGTTATACAGGTCCTGATAGCTCTGGAGATCGAGCAGAGGATTATCTCCGTGCTCTTTGTCGAATTCGTCTGCGATCCAGTTGACGATCACGTCGTCCCAGTCTTTTCCGCCGAGGCGATGGTCTCCATTGCTGGCCACCATCCGAATGTGATGTCCTTGGATACGCATGATCGTCACGTCGAAAGTTCCTCCTCCGAGATCGAATACGAACACCGTCTGGTCCTGGTCCAGCTTGTCCAGACCATAGGCGAGGGCTGCGGAGGTCGGTTCGTTGATGATCTGCAACACATTCAGCCCTGCGAGCTGCCCGGCGTGAAGGGTTGCAGTGCGCTCGGCGTCG
>JAYSTZ010000475.1:0-3376 GCA_043719365.1 Verrucomicrobiaceae bacterium
TAACTTCCGCACCCACGACTTCGAGAGCTGGCGCGACTTTTCCACCCGCGAGCCGGAGAGCGAAATGGTCCACACCATCGCCTTCAAAATCCGGGTCCCGCGGATCATCGTGCTGATGATTTTCGACCGGCTGCCGAAGAAGGAGGTGAAGTTCACCCGTGCCAACATCTTCGAGCGCGACAAGAACACCTGCCAGTACTGCGGCAAGCTCTTCGACAAGCGCGACCTGAATCTCGACCACGTCATTCCGCGCGACAAAGGCGGCATGACCACATGGGAAAACATCGTCTGCTCGTGCATCCCGTGTAACACGCGCAAAGGCAACCGCCTCGCGCACCAGGCGCACATGCAGCTCATCCGCAAACCCGTGCGTCCGAAGTGGCGGCCATTCATCAATATCACCTTCGACGGCCAGCATCACGAGAGCTGGCGGCATTTCGTCGATCTCGCCTACTGGAACGTCGAGCTCGGGGATTGAGTCAGCGGCCATTCGCGCGGCTTTTGCGTGCAAAAATCCGAGGCCCAAAGCAACTATCGCCTCTCCATGAACATCCGCCCCATCCTCGCGCTCACCTGCCTCATCACCTCCGCAGCCTTCGCTGCTGAACCGCCGCCCATCCCCGCCGCACCGATCGCCAAGAAAAAGGAACTCCTTTTCTCCGACGACTTCCAAGGTGCCGAGCCGGACAAGCGCTGGCACAAAGTCGTCCCGACTTTCGCGGTCGAAAACGGCACGCTGAAAGGCACGCAGACCCGCGACCAGAACATCCCTGCCGCCGACGGCAAGCCTGCCATCACTTCCCACGCCGCTGTGCACGGTCTTGAAATTCCCACCAAGGATAGTGTTGTCGAAGTGAAGATCCGCTTTGAAGGTGCCTCAATGATCGACGTCGAGTTCGACGACCGGAAATACACCGGTGCTCATTACGGCCACCTCTGCCGTGCCCAGGTCCGTCTCAATGGCGTCACCATTGTCGACGAACGCGATGGCAACATGCGCAACGATATCTACGAGATGAGGGACCCGGCCAGGAAAGCTGAACGCGCGAAGCTCCTTGTCGGCCGGCAGGTGACCTATCCAGTCAAGCTCGACGCTGGCAAGTGGTACACTCTCGTCGTCGAGACTGTCGGCGACACCATGCGTGTTACGATCGACGGCAAGCCTGCCGCCTTCCTCAGGTCGTCGGGAATCGACCATGCAACCAAGTCGAAGATCGAGCTTGGCGTCGCCGGCAAGGATGGCTTCTTCGACGATATCAAGGTTTGGAACGCTGAACCGGTGAAGCCGTAATCGTGCAGAGGCATTTACTGGGGGAAAGATTCCTGCGCCCGTCCGAACGACAGATGGCGGCTCTTGGAATTTAGTAATGGTTTTCGGGGATTCGGGGGCCTCAGGCAAGTGTGCGATCTGTGGGGCATGTGTGGTTTTTCGTTCCCCGTTTTTCCCCTTGTTCGCGGTATTTCACGGACGGGCGAGAAAGCGCTGGAAAAAAGGAAAACCTGCAAAAAGCTTAATAAAAAATGGCCTGAAACATTGGTTTTAGGCCCATGAACTGGTTGCGGAGCCGGGATGGAGGGCGGAGTGTGACTGCGTTATTGAAAGGTGACAAAAATGGTCTGGGCACCAAGCGCGAGGGCGGGAAGCGCCGCGCCTCGTTGCGGGACTTTCACAGCTTCCGGGTACCCGATGCCGGATGCCAACGCGGCAGTTGAGGGATGAGTGGTGAGAGTTAAGAGGCCAGTTGGACGCGATGTTTTCACTCGAAGCAAATTCGTTTGAAACAGCGTATGGAAATTCCGAGGTGCAACAGTGAGGCGCGCTGGCTTAGACCGAGGGCGAATTCTCCAAAGGCTGGGACTGACACGTTTCTGACGTTTCTGAGTGGCGGAAATTTCATCCACGGAAACGCCGCCGCCGCTCGGTCAGGACAGTTTCGGTGTCGCGGCTGGCGTGCAGGACGGCCAGCAGCCAGATTTCCGGCGCGCGGATGACGTAGAACAGGCCGTAAGGGAAACGGTCGAGATTCAATCGTCGCACGTCGGCAAAGCGAACCGCATGGAGCTGCGCATCGCGGACAAGATGGCGGTAGCGGGCAAGAAAATCGGCGGCGAATTCCGATCCCAAACCAGCCTGCTGATCTTCATACCAATTGATGGCATCGCTGAGGTCAGCGCGGACGAGGGGATGTCTTCGCAGCACGCTCATCGATGATCTCCTTGAACAGCTGCTCTACATCGGCTTCGGCAAAAGGAATCCGCAAGCTGGGATCGGCTTCCATTTCGTCGAGGCGTTGGCGGACTTCACTCTCTTGCACGCGCACGAGGACCGACGGCTGCTCGATCTCGTCACGGTGTTCATCGAGCCAGCGCGTGAAAGCCCGCCGTTCGGCCAGCGGGAGCGCCAGCACCTGCGATTCAAGTTGTTCCACGCTCACGGCCGAAAACTAACGCATTTGCCAGGGTTTGCGAATAAAATTCATCGCTTCATCACGAGCTTTAGCTAATATAATTCTCCATCACCAGTTGCTTTGCAGCAGGATAATTTGTTGGGACGCCGGGAGGCTCGACAGATTCACTCGAAGCAAGTTCGTTTGCACCAGCGCGTGACGAGCGGACGCGCCGGCCCCACCGCCGTCGGTTACGGCGGCGCTCGGGGCGGCGGCAAGTCGCATTGGCTCCTCGCGCAAATGGGCATCGACGATTGCCAACGCATCCCCGGCTTGAAGTGCCTGCTCCTCCGCAAAGTCGGCAAAGCCAACATGGAAAACTTCGAGGATCTGCGCCGTCGTTTGTTCGGCAAGTTGACGCATGACTTCTCCGCCTATCGCGGCGTGCTCACCTTCAAGAACGGTTCCCGCATTATCGCCGGACATTTCCAGGCGGAGAAAGACATCGATGCCTATCTCGGTCTCGAATACGACGTCATCGGCATCGAGGAAGCGACGACGCTCTCCTCGCGCAAACATCAAGACATCTCCACCTGTTGTCGCACCTCGAAACCCAACTGGCGACCGCGCATCTATTCCACCACCAACCCCGGCGGCATCGGCCACGCCTGGTATCGGACGAGGTTCGTGCTCCCTTTTCTGCAGAAGACCGAGACCGAGACCCGCTTCGTGCCAGCACGCGTGGGCGACAACCGGTTCAACAATCCTGAATACACCAAAGTCCTGGCCAACCTCACCGGCTGGCAACGCCGGGCGTGGTTCGAAGGCGACTGGGACATTGCCGCCGGCCAGTTCTTCACCACCTTTCGCCGCGAGGCCCACGTCATTGAGGACTTCGACGACACACGGGCGCGGGAATGGTTTTGCGCGCTCGACTATGGGTTCACCCACTACACTGTCGTCCTGCTCGGCTGCACCGACGGCGATGG
>JAYSTZ010000476.1:0-3375 GCA_043719365.1 Verrucomicrobiaceae bacterium
GTCATCGGGTCGCCCCCGGACGACAAGCACTGCGCACGGCGCATGCTGAACAATTCGCTCTGCGTTGCTGCCTATCAGTAAATGTGCGAGGCCTGTGTAGCCATGCGTGGCAATGACGATGAGGTCGCATTTCTGTTCCGCGGCGAGATTAACCACCTCGTGGAACGGTTTGCCGTGCACCACGACTTCATTCACGGAAACGTCCGAGGGCACATGAGCGGTCACAAATTGCGCCAGTTTTTCGCGGGCGGGTCGCTCCCAGTCTTGTGAAATTCCCGCTACCTCAAGCGCCACGTGGGAGCCGTGAGGCAGATGCTTGACCACGTGGACAACTGTCAGCTTTGCGCCAAAACGGCGGGCAAGGTCCACCGCTGCTGAGATGCCGTGCAGGCAGGGCTTGGAAAAATCGACGGGCGCGAGGATGTGTCGGGGATGGACTGCATCCGTCGTTGGTTGGGATGGATTTTCGTCGGTGGCGTTCATGGAGCTGAGTGGTTCTGAAATCAGGTCCCGAGTGGTTCGCGTTCGCTGGGATTCGGAAGCAGCTGCTTTTCTGGCCCGGAATTTATGGCGGACAAAACGGGAGTCGCATGCGATGGGGGTGGAGTCTGTTCATGGGCTGCCAGTAGGGGTCCGTCGCGTCGGATGTCGTCGCCGAAAGTGGACGTTTACCACGGGCGGCTTCCCCGCAAGTCTCGACTAGCGTGGCGGAGGTTATCCGGAAGACCTCGTCGTGGGGTTCGATGGAAGCCTCTAGGAACGGCTTAAACGAAGCGACGATTAAGTGTCTAATTGGATTTGGTCGCACGGTGTTCATCGATTTCACGTCTTGTTGCCTTTCTCCCAACTATTCGGATGCCGATGCCACTTGGATGTGCGGAAATTGACGAATAGCACCTTGATGCCGGTCCGTCGTGGCTTGAACGTGATCCGCGCGCGTCGCTGCTCGTTCTACTTTCGCGCCTCGGGCGTGGCTGTAATCTCGGTGGGCTTGCCGTCTCGGGTGACGGTGATTTTGACGGGCTGGCCGATTTTCACGGCATCAAGCGCGTAGGTGTAGTCGTAGATGTTTTTGATCTTCTGGCCGGCGAACTCGACGATCACGTCGCCGCTCTTAAGCCCCGCTTTTTCAGCGGGACTTCCGCCGCGCACGCCGCTTAGTTTTACTCCCACAACCTCCTGGGCATAGTCGGGGATGCTGCCCAGATAAGCGCGGAGATTATCGCGCGAACCGCCGGTGTCCGAGCGTTCGATGCGGGAAAAAGGGAGCCGCTCCGGAGCGTTGGCGACATCGGACGTAAGCGCTTTCGCAAATTTCGCGATGCGTTCGATACCCTCGTAGTTGATCTTGTCCGCGGTGTCGGTGGGGCGGTGGTAGTCGTCGTGACTGCCGGTGAAGAAATTCAGAACGGGCACGCGCTTCGGGTAGAAGCTGGTGACGTCGGTCGGAAGATAAGGATCGTTTTGCAAAGTGAGTGCGAAGCCCGCTGCGACGTTGCGCTTTTCTATGAGCTTCGGCCATGCGCTCGATGATCCGACGGCCTGCATGATGAGCTTGTTGTCGCGCAGGCGTCCGACCATGTCGAAGTTGATGTAAGCGGCGATTTTCTCCAGGGCCACGGGAGGCTTTTGAGTGAATGCCGCGGAGCCGAGGAGGCCGTTTTCCTCGCCGCTCCAGAGGGCGAAAATGATGCCGCGTTTTGGCTTGGCTGAGCCGGCGAGTTGATGGGCGATTTCCAGCACCGCCGCGGTGCCGCTCGCATTGTCATCCGCTCCGTAGTGAATCCGTGCTTCCTCGCCGGCGCGGGCGAGGGAATTACCTCCTTTGCCGGTTCCGAGATGATCGTAATGAGCGCCGACGGCGATCCATTCGTCGGTCTCGCCGGGGATGCAGGCGAGCACGTTGCGATCGGTCTTTTTGATGTGCTCGATGCCCGCGGTGAAACTGACTTTTACGCCAGGTAGCGCGAAGCCGCCCTCGGCGTGGGGATTTTCGTCGTCGAGCGCGGTCTGGAGGGCTTTGAGATTTTTTCCGGAAGACTTGAGCAATCGCTCGGCCATTGCGCCCGTGATGCTCAGGGCAGGAAGGCCGCTGTCTGCGCTGCTGCCGTCGCCGCTGAGGGGCAGGAGTTCGCCGGCATTCGGGGAGTTTGGGCCGGTGACTACGAGGACGCCTTTCGCGCCGCGCTCACGGGCCATCATGACTTTGTAGCGCAGGCCGGAGTAGCGATTGAGGTGGGCGCGGCGTGCGGGCTCGACGGCTTCCGGCACGTAGCGAAAAAGCAGGACGACCTTGTCCTTCACATCGAGTCCCTCGAAGCTGCTGTAGCGGACCTGGCCTTGCGATTCGGGCGCGCTGAGTCCGTAGCCTGCGAAGACGACTTCGCCTTCGATAGGATCATTGGAACTGAATGGAAGCGGGCGATAGTCTTTCTCGAGCTGCGCCGCTTCGCTGCCGATTTTAAGCGACGAGCGTTCCGCGATGACGTGTTCTCCGGCGTTGAACTCAAACGGCTGGAAGAATCCCGTGATTCCCGGGACTGGTTGCAGCCCCGCCCGCTTTAGATAGTCGGCGAGAAAGTCCGACGCGGCCTTCGCGCCCTCGGTTCCGGTGGCCCGCCCGGCGAGCGAATCGCTCGCGAGGAACGTGACCTGATCGCGCAAATCGTCGCGTGAAATTTCCGGTTTCGCTGTTTCCGCCGGAGAAGCTGCGGCCTTTTGTCCACCGGCAAGCGAGGCGAGCGCTGCTTCGTGATCCCATTCAGCGAGGAAAATTTGCGATTTGCCGTCCGTGGTGCGTCCGCTCGCCCACGATAGCTTTTTGCCGTCTGGCGAAAACACCGGCAGTCCATCAAAGCCCGGCGTATTCGTCACCCGCACGGGCTCCTTTCCTCCCGCCGCATCGGCAATGAATAGCTCGAAGTTGTCGAAGCCGAATTTGTTGGCGGTAAAAATAATGTATTTCCCGGTCGGGTGAAAATACGGTGCCCACGACATGCACCCGAAATTGGTGATCTGCAGGACGTCCGTGCCGTCAGTCTTCATCGTGAAAACGTCTGCATTCATCCCGCTCGCATCAAATCGCCGCCACACGATGCGCTGGCCGTCCGGGGAAAAAAACGGCCCTCCGTCGTAGCCGGGTGTTTTCGTGAGCTGGCGGACGTTGGAGCCGTCTGCGTTCATGAGGTAGAGATCACCAAACCACGCCGGGTCTTTCTCGTAGCGGGCGCGTTCCTCCGGTGTGCGCTGGTCCAGCGGAAATGCACCGCGCAACGAGCAAAAGACGATCTGTTTTCCGTCGGGTGAAACAGCGCCCTCGGCGTCGTAGCCGGGCGAGTGAGTGAGGTTCACGGCACCCGTTCCATCGGCCTTCGC
>JAYSTZ010000477.1:0-3374 GCA_043719365.1 Verrucomicrobiaceae bacterium
CTTTGTCTGGAGTGTAATCGCCACCGGAAGCGCCTGCCTCGGACCACACGCCTGCGGGCTGCCAGGGCTTGACGCTCGGGCCGCCGATTTTCTCGACGAGCAGCCCCGCCGCGAACAGCGACTGGTCGCGGATTGCTTCGCCGGAAAGCCGATACGATGGGCCGCGTGAGAGCAGCGCGTTCTTCGGATCCTTCTCCCGCTTTTCGTTCGTGCTCACGGACGATTGCCGGAACGATGCGCTCATCACGATGCGCTTGAGCATCCCCTTCACATCCCAGCCGGTGTGGGAAAATTCGTGCGCGAGTGTGTCGAGGAGTTCCTGGTGCGACGGGGCGTCGCCCTGCAATCCGAAGTTCTCTTGCGTGGCCACGATGCCGTTTCCGAAACACTGCATCCACAGGCGATTCACGGCGACGCGGGACACGAGCGGATTGTTCAGATCCGTCATCCACTGCGCAAGGCCGAGCCGGTTCTTTGGCGCTTTCGGATCGAGTGGCATCACCGCTGAGGGCGGCGCGGGTTGCACCGGACGCTTGAGGTCCGGCGAGGCGTAGTCGCCGCGCGTCAGGATGTGGAATTGCCGTGGGTGCGGCGAATCTTTCATGACCATGATCAGTGGTATCTGGTTGAGATAGTCGTCTTCCAGATTTTTGCGTGCAGCGATGATGGCCTGTCTCGCTTTCGCCGCGTCCTCGTCCACGCGAGCGAGCCAATGTTCACGAACCGCAACCTTCGCCGATGCGTCGCCGGACTTTGCGGACTGGAACGCAGCCGCAATCGCCGGAGCGTGCAAATCTGCCACTTCCAGCGGCGACAGTGTCAGCCGGAAAACTTTCAACTCATCGATCAAACCATTCGCGAACCCACGGTCGTCGCGCGGCCTTGCACCGAGTCGCATGATGTCGGTGGAGATGCTTTTATCCAAATGATCGTGCCGCACCGGCGCTGCCACGGACTTGCCGTCGTAGTAAAGTCTGAGCCCTGCCGCCGACGATGAGCCGTCGTAAGTCACCGTGACATCCACCCATTTCCCCACCGGGAAATCCTCCTGCGTCTCGATCGATGCCGCGCAGCCGGGCCACAGATGGATGCAGCTCCAGCGCAGCTTCCCATTTTCGAGCAGGAGCTCGAATCCCGACGCGTCCGCCATCTGCGAAAACAACGCCGGGCCGGTATGGAAAACCAGCGCACGCTCCTTTCGCTCCGGCGAAAAGAGCCGCAGCGAAACACTCAATGGCTGATGCCGGGTGATGCCCTTCACGCTGTCGAGTTGCAGCACCGTGTCGCCGTCGAACTGCATTGATGTTCCGACAGCGGTCAGCTTGCCGCCAGACATCGTCGCCGCCGCTGCGCCCGCCACCGCGTTTGGCAACTTTTCGTCCACGATTGCGTCGAGCGTGAAATGATCCGATGGAACCGGAGGTGTGACCGTTGCAGTCGCCGCAAGCCACTGCTCGAATGCCGCGTCGCGGACGGAGAGCACCGTCTTCGCCGACGCAATAGCCGCCGCGAGTTGTGCCCGGCGCTTCTCGATTTCCGCGGTGTGCTTCGGCTCGATCAATCGCATCGAAGGCTCGGGCGCGGTCGTTGAAAGCGAGTAGGGATAGAGCCCGCATTCATCGATCTGCCCAAACATCGCGCACATGCTGTAGTAGTCCGATTGCGGCAACGGGTCGTATTTGTGGTCGTGGCATTTGCTGCACTCCATCGTCAGCCCGAGGAACGCAGTGCCCGTCGTGTGAACGCGGTCCGAAACATACTCCTGGCGAAACTCCTGCTCGATCGAGCCGCCTTCCTGCGTCTGCCTGTGCAAGCGATTGAACGTAGTCGCCAGCGTCTGCTCGGTCGTTGCATTGGGCAGGAGGTCGCCGGCGGTTTGCCACGTCACGAACTGGTCGTAGGGCAGGTTTTTGTTAAACGCACCAATCACCCAATCGCGCCACGGCCACACGAAGCAAGCGTTGTCCGACTGATACCCATACGTGTCCGCAAACCGAGCGACATCCATCCAATCCTGCGCCATCCGCTCGCCATAGCGCGGCGAAGCAAGCAACGCGTCCACCTGCTTCTCGTATGCGTTCGGCGCGGTATCGGCGGCAAACGCCGCGAGTTGCTCCGGCGATGGAGGAAGCCCCGTGAGGACGAACGAAACCCGGCGCAGCAAAGCCGACCGTTCCGCCTCTGCATTGGGAGTGAGATTCTGCGCCTCCAGCGCGTTGAGCACGAAGCGGTCGATGTCGTCTTTCACCCACGCCGCATTTTTCACGGGCGGTGCCGTGTGCTTGACCGGCGCAATGAACGCCCAGTGGTTTGCGTAAACTGCGCCTTCATCAATCCAGCGCACCAACACTGCGCGCTCCGCTTCTGTCAGCGGGCGATTCAGCTTTGGCGGCGGCATGATTTCGTCTTCGTCTGTGCTGTGAATGCGCTCAAACACAGTGCTCTCCTTCGATTTCCCCGGCACCACGGCGCGGTCCCCGCTTTTCAAAACCGCCGTCGCTCCTTCAAACGTATCGAGCCGTAATCCGGCCTTCCGTTTCTCCCCGTCGGGCCCATGACACGCAAAGCAACGGTCCGACAAAATCGGCCGCACATCGCGGCTGTAATCAACCGCTCCCAGCAAAAACGGGCCGGACAAAAAAACAGAAAGAGCAAAAGCGTTGCGAAGCATGAGAAAATGAGACTGCTACCAGCGACCCGCGAAGGCCAATTAATTTAGGGGCCGGGCTCCATCCCGGGGGCGATTCAAAGCGGATTGGTTCGGGACGCGAAGAACGTAGCTCGCGAGTCCCATCGCGGCTTTTTGACTCCCGCGAAGCGGCACTTTATTGGTTTGTCGCTTCGCGAGTGGCGGTGTGCCGCGAAGGGACTCGCGGGCTACTTTTCGCTGGCGCGACTCCGCGCAAATACCACCTTTAATCACACGCATCCATCCGAGAGCGGAGTGTGGTGAAGTCTGAGAATCCTAGTGCGAACGCGTCGGCGTCAGCATTAAACGGCAAGACTAAGTTGCGAACGGCTTTGCCGTTGTCCTTCTACACGCTACACACCTCGATATTCATGACGGCTCATCACACACCCACTTTGCTCGCAGCGCTGATTGCGGCTTCTGCGCTTCCTGTTTCTGCGGAGCCGCGTTCGTTTAACAAGGACATCCGGCCGATTCTCTCGGACAAGTGTTTCGCCTGTCACGGGACGGATGCGAAACATCGCAAGGCGGAATTGCGTCTGGATACACAGGAGGGAGCGTTTGGAAAAGCGGAGAGCGGAGCGGTGGCGATCAAGCCGGGCGACCCGAAGGGAAGCGAGCTGTGGGCGCGAATCAATGCCACGGACGAAGATGAAATCATGCCGCCGCCGAAGTCGCACAAGAC
>JAYSTZ010000478.1:0-8060 GCA_043719365.1 Verrucomicrobiaceae bacterium
CAACACGATTCAAGACATCCTGGCTCGCCGCGCTCGCATGACGGGGCACGAAGTCCTCTGGCTCCCCGGCACCGACCACGCGGGCATCGCCACGCAAAAGAAAGTGGAGGACCAACTCCGCAAGGACCGCGTGATGAAGCATCGCGACGACCTCGGGCGCGAGGCGCTCGTGGGCAAAATCTGGGAGTGGAAAGAGAAATACGGCGGCATCATTCTCAAGCAACTCCGCGCACTCGGCGCTTCGTGCGATTGGTCGCGCACGCGGTTCACGATGGATGAAGACTACTCGCGCTGCGTGCAGAGCGTGTTCGTGGACCTTTATAGAAAAGGGCACATCTATCGCGGCAAACGCATGGTGAACTGGTGCCCCGGCTCGCTCACTGCGCTGTCCGACGAGGAAGTGATCCCGAAGCAGCAGAACGGGTTTCTTTACTATTTCCGCGTAGCTGCGACGCCCCCGTCGCAGAAGGGTGACGGCGACGCCTCGTCGCCCGTGTGGCTCACGATTGCGACGACACGCCCGGAGACGATCCCCGGCGACACGGCCATCGCGGTGAATCCCAAAGACCCTCGCTACGCCCACCTCATCGGCGGCACCGCCAAGCGCCCGCTGCCGCTAGAAAACCAAGCCGCCATCCCCATCATCGGCGACGATGCGGTGACGTTCGACTTCGGCACCGGCGTGCTGAAAGTAACGCCCGCGCACGACAAGGCCGACTTTGAAATCGGCGAGCGTCACGGGCTTGAGAAGATCGACATCATGCACCCAAACGCGGTGATGAACGACCTCGCCGGCGTTGATTTGGCCGGGCTAGATCGCTTCGCCGCACGCAAGCGAGCCGTGGAGATTTTGCGCGAAGCGGGCGTGTTGGAAAAAGAAGAGCCGTATCAAAACAACGTCGGCTACAGCGAGCGGGCGGATGTGCCGATTGAGCCGCGATTGAGCGAGCAGTGGTTCCTGAAGTATCCGAGCGTGGAGGCGAGCAAGGCGTGTGTGGCGGGTAGGGTGGGCGTCTCGCCGGATTCATCGAACGTCGAAAACGGTTGTTCAGGAAACAACGCCTCCCGTGATTCGGATGTGTCACGCGAGACGCGCGACACGGCGGGCGGGACGCCCACCCTACCCGCCCAAATGCGCTTTTTCCCGGACCGCTGGGCGAAGGTCTATGAGCACTGGATGGACGGAATCAAAGACTGGTGCATCTCGCGTCAGCTTTGGTGGGGGCATCGTGTGCCGGTGTGGAGGAAGCTGATTCCGCACGGAGAATGGCGTCAACCAACGAATCGTTTGCCAGAATACATGACTGCAAACTTGGACGCATTCCTCGAAAATGGACAAGTTTTGGAACCCACACACGACGAGGTGTGTTTCGGAAATTCTACTATGCCTCAAACTGTGCGCTACTCGTTTGCGGAGGGTGTTTGGGAAGTACTGGTAATTACCAACTCGGATCCCGAATCGAAGTCTCTGGAGCAACTCGGCTTCACCCAAGACCCCGACGTCCTCGACACTTGGTTCTCCAGTTGGCTCTGGCCATTCGCGACGATGGGATGGCCGAAAAAGACGAACACGCTTGCCAAATTCTACCCGACCACGGACCTCGTGACCGGGCCGGACATCATCTTCTTCTGGGTCGCTCGCATGATCATGGCGGGCTACGAATACATGGGCGAACTGCCGTTTAAGAACGTCTATTTCACCGGCATCATCCGCGACAAACAGGGGCGCAAAATGTCCAAGTCGCTCGGCAACTCGCCCGACCCGCTCGACCTCATCGCGCAGTATGGCGCGGATGCGTTGCGCTTCGGCGTCATGCGCAGTGCGCCGCTCGGGTCCGATGTGCTTTTCGACGACAAAAACGTGGAACTCGGACGCAACTTCTGCACGAAGCTCTGGAACGCCGCCCGCTTCCGCCAAATGCATGTAGTGGGACAGGCTTCCAGCCTGTCGGAGTCGGACGGGCTTCCAGCCAGTCCCGATGGCGACGACAACATGTGTGGCGAAATCAACCCCGCGCTGCTCACCAGCGATGAAAAGTGGATCCTCCTCCGCCTCGACACCGCCATCGCCGAAGTCACCGCCGCGCTTACCGAGTATCGCTTCAGCGACGCCGCCAACGCGCTCTACCGCTTCTTCTGGAACGAGTATTGCGATTGGTTCGTCGAGGCCAGCAAAGCCACGCTCTACGGCACCGACGCAGCGCGAAAAGCCAACACGCTCGCTGTGATGGACTTCGTTTTCTCGCACACGCTCCGGCTCTTTCACCCCTTCATGCCGTTCATCACCGAGGAGCTGTGGCAGAGCATGGGCTTTTCAAAAGACATGCCGCCGAAGCAAGGTGGCGAGACGATCATGTTCGCGCCGTGGCCGAAAGCGTTCACCGCCGAAGAGCGCGAGTATTTCATCCTTGATGAAACTGACGAAGCATTTGCCAACGCCAAATACGAAGTCGTGAACCGCAGCCGTTCGCTCCGTCGGGACTTCAATATCGCCAGCAACAAACGCGTCCGCTTCGTGCTCAAGCCCAACGCCGAACTGCCCGCGCACGAAGCCGCCGTGCTCCAAATCCTGCTCAACGCCGAGCCCTTCGAAGTCGATGCCGCCTACGCGCCATCCAAAGGAACACCCGCCGCGCTCACCCCACTCGGCGAACTATTCCTCCCGCTCGACGGCCTCATCGACGTCGCCGCCGAGCGCGAGCGCATCGGCAAGGAAATCACCAAAGTCGAGCAAGAGCTGGAGAAAGTCCGCGCGAAACTTGCCGACGAAAACTTCGCAGCCAAAGTCCCCGCAAAAGTTCTCGAAGACCACCGCCAGCGCGAACTCGACTGGTCGGAAAAGCACACGCAACTCGTGAAGATGCGCGACGCGCTCGGGGCGTAGCGGGTTTGATTAAATGTGGAATGCTGCTGAGTAGGACAGGCATCCTGCCAGTCGGGGTGGGATGGGGCTTCCAACCCGTCCAGAGCGACAAGCAGGAGCCTTTGCGGTGGCCTTTGCGAAGGGATGAGGGAAACTGGACAGGCTGGAAGCCCATCCCACTCCGACAGCCTAGAAGGCTGTCCTACTACCGTCGTGCGTCGCGCTTCCATTCCACTTGTAATCACACCCCGGTGTAGCTCCCGGTGACGAAACGCATTGTTTTGCTTTGAAAACCGGGAGGGTGTGAGCCCTGACCCGGAGGATTCTAAGTCCAAGCCGGAGGGTTCGACCTAAAAGCCGGAGGATTTACGCTCAAACCCTCCGGATGTGAGCTCAAACCCGGAGGGACTACTCTCATGTTGACCAACATCGCCCCCACTGCCCCCCTGCATTTCGCCCAATGCAACAGAGCAAACACGCTTAGTGCGCCGCTGTTTTCCGGCTCCGATGGCCGAGGAATATGTGAGTGAGCAGAATGACTGGCATCGACAGTCCTCCGCCGAGATGCAGCCAAGCAACGCGCTCCCGCCACGTCTCGTCGCCGAGGTAGTAAAGGCACCATCCGCTCATCGCCATGAGGACGAACACGGCCACGAGCGGCAGCCCGCTTTTTCGCTGCCGGTGTGTGCGCCAGGCCGCGTGGACGTGCGTCGCAAGGATGTAGCCAAAGGCCACGAGCACGAGCATCGCGGATGCTCCGTGGATCTTGATGAGCAATGGCTGAAGCGGGTGTTTGTGCGGGATGTCGAACTCGTCCACGACTCCGAACCAGCGGTTCAAAACGAACCAACTCACCCCGGTGGCAAAGCTGACGAGGAGCGGGGAATACAAGAGCACTTTCCAGCCGCGGGAAAAATGAATCGTCGGGCGACGGAGTGCGCTCATAGCGGGACGGTCGCTTCGGCTTCCGTGGCCACCATGGTGCACTGGCCGCGTTCATCGAGAATGAGGGCGCTGGCGTGGTAACTCGAAAGGATTGGCGCTGACGCTTCGCGGCGGGCTGTCACGATTTTGCAAAGCGCGTCGGCGACCATGGCTTCCGGGGCTTGGACGCTGACGCTGAGTCGGTCGTCGCACGGGAGGCGCGTGACGCCATCGACGAGCGGGCACACCGCGCAACCCCTCCATTTTTTACGGGAAAAATATGCGGCGCTGGTCGCGAGTGCGGAATTCTCCAGTGCGAATGAATGCGCGGTTTCGCCGGGTTGCGCCGGGTGCCGGATGGCGACGGGCCACGGCTCGGAACCAAATGCTCGCAAATCACCGCCGGCGTTCACGAGGGCCGCTGTTGCTCCAGCAGCGCGAGCGGCGTCTATCGCGCGATCCACGGCAAATCCTTTGGCGATGCCACCGAGATCGATGTGCAGCGGGCGGCGGTAGCGGACGAGGCAGACGCCTATTAGCTCGATGTCCCGCCAAGTCGCGAGGCGCTCGCCGCCGAGCACACGCGCCGCGCGGGGCAGATAGCCCCAGGAAGCGAGGCGCGGAGCAATGGTAACGTCAAACGCGCCCTCGCTCTGGGCGGAGAGAGTGAGAGCCGTTTTCAGTACGGTAAATGTCCAGCGGTTCACCTGCACAGGAGCGCGCTCGGCTTTGCAGTTCAGCCGCGTGAGCTCGCTAAACGGATCGTGGTAGCTCATCAGCTCCTGCACTTTTGCGATGGCCGCAAATGCATCGGCGACAGCCTTAGCCGCGATCGCGTCCGACTCGGCCTGGACTTTCAGTTCGACGAACGTGCCCAGCATAGGGCGGCAGCGTGTGACGGAGATCATTTCAATGCAATGTCGTGGAGCGCAAGCAGTCGCTTCACGCCCTCAGCCACATGGCGCGAACTGAGTGTCGCACCGGAAATATTTTTCACATCTTCGTCGAGCTTCAGCGGAGCGGCTTTGGTCTTGCCGGTGAACTGCGCGCGCCACTTTGGATTGCGCACCTGGTCGCCGTAAGTCTCGCGATACTCCATGATTTCCACGCCCTTCACCGCGCCGCCAGCGGTAATGCCGACGGCGATGGTGATAAACTCATGCTTGCCCAACACTTCATCCACAATGAGCCAGCCGCCGCCGCTGGCGCGCCATGCTTTCACCGTGTCTCCCCGCTGCCGCACGCCGCTGGCCGCTTCGATTGCTTTCTTTTGTTCGGGCGTGAGTTTGACCGGCGCAGCCGTCATGGCAGCGCCGGGGAAAATCGCCTGCTGCGCTTGTTCCGCGCTGAGGTAAACGATTGCGTGACCGGCGATAGGCGAGCCGAGGATTGCGGCTGGAATGAGCGAAGTGCGGAGCCAGGAGTTCATGAATGCAAAAATGCGAAGATGGAATGCGGAGCCGCCATGACCGGCGGCCCCGCATTCCGACCAACCACCAAGTTAGAAATTGAAGCCGACTTTGAGACGGAAAATGTTTCGCTGCTGCTCGGCGAACGCGCGGCGCGATGAGACTTCCTCGAATTCATTGCCGTAAATTTGGTAGCCCCAAGTCGCCGTCGCCCACCAATTTTTCGCGCCGTAGTGAATGCTCGGTCCGGCGTAGAGGACGTTGTGTTCCTGGAACCCAAAATCCGCCTCGGGATACTCCACGCGGAACGCCGCCTCCGCGCCGATAAACCAATTTGGCGCAAAGCGGTACGACAAGGCAGCGCCCGCTTCGTATCCGATCTCGTAGTCGTATTCCTCGGCGGGTTTTTTCCCCCACGACATCTGCGCGCCGATGTTCAGCGAGGTGATGAGCGTGTCGTCGAGGAAGTTCTTTTGGATCATCAACTGCGGGAAAATGTAGAGCTGGTCCTGGTCGAGGCCCGCCACATCGTCGGTCGTCATATATCCGCCTTCCAGCCGGACGGCGAGACCCACGACGTCTTTGAACGGGCTGAGGATGCGGTATTTCATCGAGGCCTCCACTCCGCCAAACCGGAAGCGATCCTGATTCTCAAGCGCATCCACATTGCGGAGGTGGAAGAAGTGGTTCACCACAGACACGCTGGCCTGCAATTTGTCGGTGAATCCATACTCATACTCGGTGTCGAAATCCCAAGCGCGGTATTTCCCGCCAAGTGCCTTCCCGGTGCGAAGCGTGATGAATTGATACCCTTCGGCTTTGCCAGCGGGCAGCGTCTCGGCACCCCGAACGAAGCCCCAAAGTTGTTCATCGGCAATTGCAGGGGATGCCGCGACAGCCGCAATGGTCGCGAGTAAAAAGAAACGGTAATTTTGCATAGGCTGCGACGTTATTGAGAATCAGTCTCACAAATCAAGAAGTTTTTGCGACTCATTCGCATTAAAGGGTGGCAAGCCTAGAAAATCGTGCCGGTTTCACCCCAACCAGCCACGCGGGGAGCTGTCTTTCTCTGCTGTTGGTGAGTGTTTTTTTCTGTCATTTTCCAAAGTTTTCTCGCATAGGTCCGCATCATCCATCCTCGCCAAACGCTATAATATTTTGAAGGAAGCCAAAATGAAAACCACCGATACGAAAAAGACGCTGTCACCCAAACAAGGCGAAGAATTTGTCGCCGTGTTGGAAGCCCGGTTTGAAAAAAACATGAACCGCCACAAAGGTCTTCAGTGGACAACAGTAGAGGCAAGACTGGCCGCAAATCCCGATAAGCTGTGGGCACTCCATGAAATGGAAAAAACGGGCGGTGAACCGGATGTGGTCGGGCATGACAAAAAGACGGGGGAGGTCTCGTTTTTCGATTGTTCACCGGAAACGCCAAAAGGCCGGGTCAGTGTTTGCTACGACCGCGAAGGGCTGGAATCGAGGAAGGAGCATAAGCCGAGAACCACTGCGATGGACATGGCTGCGGAGCTGGGAATCGAGCTTTTGACGGAAGAACAATACCTTGAGCTCCAGCGTCTCGGGAGCTTTGACATGAAGACTTCATGCTGGGTGAAATCGCCGGACAACATCAGAAAACTAGGCGGCGCGCTGTATTGCGAGCGCCGCTACGGTAGGATTTTCGTGGGGCACAACGGCGCGCAGTCTTACTATGGCGTCCGAGGCTTCCGCGGCTCGTTAAAGGTCTAGCGCTCTGACAGTCGTGCGGTGATGGTAACGGCTTGACCATTCCGGCGGTGTGATGAAAAGCAGAACGGAAAAACCAGATGAGGCTGTCGTAGCTCACCGCCGAGTGCAGCACCGACCTCGTGAATGGGATTCCCGTGCCACCAGCCGCGCAATGGCCGCCCCAAGCGACAACGTTCACGTTCACCCTCGACCGAAGCGCGCAGGAGTTTTACCAAGTCAACGCGGCACCTGCGACCGGGCTCGAGACAAGCGATGCGCGCTCGCTCCTTCCAAGAAACCCAAGTGCGATTCGCCGTTTTGTGGCGACATTCGATGGCCGTGCGGATAGCTCCCTGTGCCACACGAATACCGACCTGCAATGAAGCTACAGCCCATCAATTCACGAAACGTCCTACCACTCATTCTAGCCTCTTCGATTAGCATCGCGTTCTCTTCATGCGCGACTCGAGAGTCCAGAGCCACGCTTGGAAACAAATGGCCAGCAAGCGAACCGACGGTGAACCTCGGAGCCTATGAAAACGTCCAGAAACGTCCCGGACAGCGGGGCGATGTAGCCGTGGCGGTGGCGATTTCTGGCGGCGGGATGCGCGCGGCAAACTTTGCAGCAGGGGTCTTGAAAGCACTTGAGCAGACACCCGTAAGAGGTGCGAACGGCCGGCCTTCAAATCTCCTCCGCGAGGTCGATTATTTCTCCACGGTGTCCGGCGGCGGACTGGCTGCGGGCTCCTATTTTGCCCATTTGAATGATTACCTTCGCAAGTCTCCCGGCGATCCCGAAGCGCGCGGGTTTTCATTCACTGAAGGCGGCGGAGAACACAGCGGACGCAATTGGGAAAAGGCACTGGCGGAAAATTATCAATCGTCGATTATCGGGTCATTTTTCAACCCGCTGATGGCTGGAAAGCTCGATCGCGGAGACATCCTTGAGCGGCGGTTTGATGACTATGTCCTCGGACGCGATGAAGGCCGTTCGCTCACACTCGGCGACGTCTTCAAGCCGAAGGGCACCACGCCGCTGATGCCGTATTGGGTGACTAATGGAACCGTCTTTGAAAACGGTGCGATCTTTCCATTCACGCCCGACGTGCTGGCGCAGTATGGCATCACCGGCTACAATC
>JAYSTZ010000479.1:0-3374 GCA_043719365.1 Verrucomicrobiaceae bacterium
GACCAGCCTTCCTTTTCCAAAATGGCCCGCGTCACCTCGCGGGTCGCCGCGTCATCCTCGACGACGAGCACCGGGCACGGCGGGTGCGGGCAGGTGTACTTTTTGAGGATTTGCGAAAGCCGCGCGTGATCCACCGGCTTGGTGGCATAGTCGGCGGCCCCGAGGGTGAAACCGCGCTTCGGATCGTCCACCATCGTGACCATGATCACCGGCGTGTCGCGCAAATCAGCGTCCTGTTTCAGCGCGAGAAGGACGC
Organism: Verrucomicrobiaceae bacterium; assembly: GCA_043719365.1. Lineage (GTDB taxonomy): Bacteria > Verrucomicrobiota > Verrucomicrobiia > Chthoniobacterales > Chthoniobacteraceae > SXWH01. The sequence continues at coordinate 257 of JAYSTZ010000479.1, forward strand.
TCCATCCGTCCATGTCGGGCATCATCACATCGAGGGTGATGGCCACCGGTCGCAACTGCCGCGCGAGACGCAGCCCGGCTTCACCGCCGCTTGCCGTGCGCACACAAAATCCTTCCTTGGTCAGAAAGCGCTCGATCAAGTCGCGCTGCGTCGGATCGTCATCGATCACCAGCACGCAGTGCGCATCCGCCAGCGGCTCCGGGCCGTCGCTGCCCGCTTCGTCGATCGCCGTCACGACTCCCTCGGGCCGGGTCACTTCCCTGATCACCTCGGGCTTCGCGTCGCTGACGACCGCGGGCAGCTTGATGGTAAAGACACTGCCTGCGCCGGGCACGCTGTGGACGGTCACGTCGCCGCCCATCATCTGACAAAAGCGGCGCGTGAGAGCGAGCCCGAGGCCCGTGCCGCCAAATTTGCGCGTGGTCGAGGCGTCGGCCTGAGTGAAGTCTTGAAAGAGCTTCACGATTTGTTCGGGACTTAGGCCGATGCCCGTATCGCTCACCCGAATCACCATCCACTCGCGGCCATCCATGATTTCGCGACCGGCGTTCACAGTGACGGTGCCGCCATGGGTGAACTTCACCGCGTTAGACAATAAATTGTAGAGCGCCTGGCGGACTTTGATCTGGTCAGCATGCATCGCGCCCAAGTCCGGGGCGCATTCGAGGTGCAGCGTGTCAGAATTCTTCTCGACGATAGGCCGGATGGTCGAGGCGACCTCCGCGATCAACTCACCCACGTCGAAGCTCTCCAGAAACAACTCCATCTTCCCGGCTTCGATTTTGGATAAATCGAGAATGTCGTTGATCAGCGCCAGCAGATGCTTCCCGGCAGCATTGATCTTTTTCAGGTCGGTGCCGAATTCCTTCTCCAGTTGCCGCTCCACGGATTCCTCCTGCAACATCTCCGAGTAACCCAGAATCGCGTTCAGCGGGGTCCGCAGCTCGTGACTCATGTTAGCCAAAAACAAGCTTTTGGTTTTGTTGGCGGTTTCGGCCGCCTCTTTGGCCTTGGCCACCTCCTCTTCAGCGCGCCGCCGCTCGGTCACATCTTCCATGGCCAGCACCAGCAACTCCCCGTGATGTCCCGCCTGGAGCTTGCGCGCGTTGAGCAGCATCACCCGTCGTCCCAGTGCGGGGAAGTCGTGCTCCAGTTCGAAGTCATTGAAGACCGAACTCTTGGGGACAATATCCTCAAGCAGAGTGCGTAGATCGGGAATGTCCCACTGGCCGTTGCCTAACTCGTAAATCAGTCGATTCTCCGTTTCTTCCAAGGAGACGTGAAAGGTTTGATAGAACGCGCGGTTGCCCGAGCGTACCCGCAAGGTGGTGTCGAGAATGAGGAGTGGCTCGCGCACAGTATCTACGATGTTCTGCGCATAGGTTTCGATCGCCTTTAAGTCCGCCTCGGAGCGCCGTCGCTCCGTCACGTCTTCCATGGCCAGCACCAGCAATTCGGCATGAAGGCCCGCGCGCAGCTTGCGCCCGTTGAGCAACATCACGCGTCGCCCGATGATCGGGAAGGTATGCTCCAGCTCGAAGTCGTTGAAGACCGAACTTGTGGGGATGACGTCTTCGAGCAAGGTCCGCAACGCGGGAATATCCCACTGGCCGTTGCCCAGCTCGTAGATCAGACGGTTCTCAGTTTCCTCCGACGAGACCTGGAAGGTCTGGTAGAAAGCGCGGTTCGCTGAGCGAACGCGCAAGGTTGTGTCCAGCATCAGGAGCGGTTCGCGAACCGTATCCACGATATCCTGGGCGTAGGTCTCGATGTCCTCGACCAGCGGTGTTGGCTTCAAGAATTGATCCATCGTCCAGCATCGGCACTCTGGGTTGGAAAGCAAAGTTTACCGAGAAGAAGCAGAGGGGGAAGCAACCTTCGGCCAGAGCGGCTGTGCCGTGAAGGAAAGGAGGGGGCACATCATGGGACGGGGCTTTCGGCCCGACTTCGGGCTTCTTTTTGTCTTTGCCGGTTTCGGCTTTCAGATTCGGGTCTGGCTGACGCCGGTTCTGTTCCGTTTCTCTCGGTACTTTTCGTATTCAAAAAGACAGCCACGGAGGTCACGCGCGGCGATAGAGCCGACATGGCCCTTTTCCTTGCTAACGCTCGACCGTTTTCTTTCGCGACCCCCTTTGGTGGTTGCGTGAGCCGGCGGGCGGCGAGGCTGCAAGCGGATGGCAGCACCATGATCAATCGCGACGTGACGAAAGGCGGCGTGGTCGTGGCGCACATCACCGAGCAATTTACGAAGGGTGATTGCTAATTGTGCAGACACCAAAAGGGTCCCACGTTGGAAGGGCGATGACTGCTGCCCTGCGTTCGCTCCCGCCCAACGGCATGGCGGGAGGACTGCGGGTCTTTGGGGAACTCGACGGAGAGTTCCCCCTGAGCATCGCCCCTCCGACAGCTCCGCCATTCACGCTCGCCACCTAAAAACTCACCATGAGCCGGGCCACTCCACAAATGCGGGATCTTGCCCGGCGGCTTCTCGCGGGGGAAATCAGCGCGCAAAAGCGCGTGTCCGCGGCCGCCCGTCCGCCGGCTTTTCTCGTGTGCGAAAAGGTGGGTCCGCAACTGGTGACGCTGATGGGGCGCGGTGGTTTTCACGCCCTCCTGTGCCGCGCCCTCGCGCTGGCGCGCAAGGACGTGGACTGGTTGCGCACAGTGCTGGTTACCGAGCCTGGCAGTTTGGGGATTGCGGACGACGATTTGAAAAAGGTGGAGGCCACGGAATTGACTGATGGCAGCGCGGTGCTCATCGCGGAATTGCTCGGGCTGCTGGTCGCCTTCATCGGCGACAATCTCACCCTGCGCCTCGTGCGCGATGTCTGGCCCGCGCTGTCCCTCGATGACCTGAAAACCCAAGGAGATCTACCATGAAAAAATCCGCTGCCGCTCCACGCAAACCGCCGAAGAAAGCCGCACCCGCCACGGGGAAGGTCGTTATCCGAAAAATCCCGACCGGAGTGCGGGGACTCGATGACATCCTCGGCGGCGGCATCCCGGAGTTTTCCTTCAACATCATCGCCGGCACGCCCGGCTGCGGAAAGACGACGCTGGCGCACCAGATCATTTTTGCCAATGCGACGGTGAAGAAGCCGGCGCTCTATTTCACCGT
>JAYSTZ010000480.1:0-3370 GCA_043719365.1 Verrucomicrobiaceae bacterium
GAGCGGATGCGGCGAAAGCGACAAACAGGAGCGAACGTAGAGACATAAGTTTTCAGCAAAAAGCCGTGCTGGTCTTGCAATAAGACCAGCACGGCTGAGATTTGCCGAGACGAAACTAGTTGCGAGTATTGTCGTCGGAGTTGGCGTTTCCGCGCGGCATTTGTGGTGGCGCGAGGAAGGGGAATGCCGCACGGAACTGCACGTCATTTCCGTTGACGTTGTCGCTGTCGATGGCGGTATTTTGGTTCACCACGAAGCTGAGGATCACGTCGATAACGTCATCTCCGGGCCGACGTCCATTAGGGAAGCCGTTTGCATTGCTGCCTGCGCCACCGACGCCGTCGTTGGGCTTTGCGACTTTGTCGGTTTCCAGCCTGAGCATGTCGCCGGTACCTTCAGCAGCGCCTTTTGGGAGCTTGTTCGTGACGCTGTCGAATGTTGCCGGCAGTCCGACCACGCCGGCCAACACTCCAATGTTAGTGGAGTTCGTGCCGAGCGACGTGAGGCGCGCTGCAATGGAGTTGAAGAAGCGGCCCTTGCCGTCGTCCTTTGTCGTCGCGCCGTTGTATTCATTTTTCCGATTGTACGGGATGAAAACAGCGTTCACTCCGGGTACGCCTTCACGGTCCACCACGGTGTAAGCGCCGCCGCCGACCTTGGCACCGCCTTTGATTTTCTCGTTCTTGCGCGATGCAACACAGGAGACACCAATGGTGCTCGGTGCGTTCGCCACGCTGCTGCGAAGTTGCGCGGCAGGGATCGTCAGGGCAATCGCCATGACATTGTAGCCGGCAAACGTGTCGCGTCCGCGGTTTAGATGCGTCGCATCGGGAGTTCCACCGGTTACCGAGTTAGCGAATCGGATGAAGCCGGGGATATCGAAGAAGAACGGATCGTCCTGCTCACCTGCGAAGAACTTGATTCCGAGGTCATCGCCCTTTGCGTTTTTGAGATTGTTGATTAGCTCCGTCGGCGGGGTCCCATCGGTCGTTGCGGTCCCGGCCAGAGTAGGTTGCGTGACTGGCGCATGAGACGATCCCTTGGCCCCGGCGAGGGTCGTAGGAACCTTCCCGCGGAACGACACGATTGCATCCTGCTGCGTGCGCAGCACGCCTTTCAGTCCGGTTATTTCAGGCGCTACGAAACCGGTCTCTCCAAGCTTTAGTCCCTTTTTGTCGATGACCGGAACGAGCCGGTTGTTAAAGGTCACATCAATGAACATATCCGGCGTGGAGTCACCGGTATTCTCTATTTGGAATGTGAGGCGAACGTTTTCGTCGAAGATCGCAAAGTTTCCGGCTTCGCCGGGGACGATGAATCCGCGGACGGTGTTGATGAGAACGACGTTATCGTTGTTAGTGGGATCGAGAAACGCATAGACGTCGGCAAGGTCTGCACCTTGGTCGCCGCCCATGGTGGGCGAATCTGCGTGGTCGGCTGCGATTGCGGAGAGTGCAAACCCGAGGGCTGCAACGGTTCCGAGTAGGATCGATGATGTTTTCATGGATAAGTCTGGAGCTGGTTGTTGTGTTGTTTTGGTAGGCGGTGTGTTTCCGCGCTGTCTAAGAGTTCGCGATTGGAACTGGTTATTCTGCACGGTCAATGTTTATTTCCAGTATTAGATGCAACTCAATCGCACATTTTTCCCTCTCTCGATCGCTATTCTGTTCTTGCTTGTGGCGGTATGCGCCTATTGGGCGACGTCCGGCCCGGTGGAGCCCGATGCGTCCAGCGTTCGTGCTCCTGTCGTCGGGCCTCGCGAGACGGTCGCGAAAGAGGCAGCCGCCGGACCTGAGTCGCGCGATTCCGAAGCGGACCAAAGGAGCAGTCCCCCCGAAGTGCGGCCCGCTCAATCAGCGCTCGCGCGTCCGCGTACTATCCAAACCCATGAACTGGTTGCAGAATATCTCCGTATAGACAATGTGCGCGAACGTGGAGACCTGGCTCGCTCCATCGCATCCATGGACGACGCGGAGTCTCTGCGTGAAATTGTGACGCTCTTTCATCGTTCCCGGCATCCCGATGAACGCGAGGCACTCATCGCCGCCGTTGGGGATACGGACTTCAGCACGGAGCTCGATGGCAAGCTTTCGCTTCTCGCCTCCGCACTCGTCGGACAGGCGCGCAACGTCCGCAGTGCCGCGCTCGGCGTGGTCGGGAGGATCGAAGATCCGCGAGCCGTCGCGCTGGTAAAGAGAATTGCGCGCACCGATCCTGATCACGAAGTGCGGGAAGCCGCCAAGGCGTTCATCGCCGCAGAGTAGTTTGCGTCCGGCTGCGCAGCCAAGAATGGAATTGGCGCACAGCGCTGCGCGGAAGCCGGCGCGCACGTTGCGTTCGTCTCCCGCGACGAGGCCAGGCTCCACGAAGCCGCTGCGCAGATTCGCGACGCAGGCGGTGCCGCCGACGTAATTCGGCGCACGGCTCGACATCCTCAGCAACAACGCCGGCATCAACTTTCGCAAGCCCATCACCAACTTCACGCTCGCCGATTGGAACAATGTGCTCACGACAAACCTCACCAGCGTCCTCCTTCTCTGCCGAGCATTTGTGCCGATGATGAAAGGGCGCGACTAAGGCCGCATCATTAATATGACATCCATGATGCCCTACATCTCCCTGCCGGGCCGCACGGCATACTCGGCGAGCAAATCCGCGCTGCTGGGATTTAACAAAGCGCTTGCACTCGAACTTGCCGGAGAAAAGATCACCGTCAACGGAATCAGCCCCGGAGTTTGCGACACGGAGGTCAACGCCCCGCTGACGCAAAACCCAGCGTTAAAAGCCGAGTTTCTCGCGAAGATTCCCGTCGGTCGTTTTGGCGAAGCCTTGGAAATCGCCCGGCTCGCCGTCTATCTCTGCTCCCCCGACGCAGGCTTCAGCACCGGCACTGATGTGGTGATCGACGGCGGCTGGACGGCGCAGGAAAGAGACGGGACGAGCAGCATTTCAGAACTCGCCTCAGCATTGCACCGTCACAAGTTACTCGCATCACGTGGATCGGGTGCCGTCTCGTGTGTCTCGCAGACCGCCGCAGTCAAGGCGCGAAAAACGGGTTCCTGCTTGAAAAGCCCGACGACGCGAGCAGGCATCGGGGAATGGCGGAAGGGGTGGGATTTGAACCCACGGAACCTTTTACAGTTCGTTCGATTTCGAGTCGAGTGCGTTAGACCACTCTGCCACCCTTCCGTTGAGATTCCATTATGGCACCTCGCAACAAGGCGGCAAGAATGAAAATTTTGAGAGGGGAGGGGAGTGTGGCGCTGGAGCCGCAATCGTGGGCTCTGCGGGCTCAATAAAATGATCCCAATGCTTACGGAGGACCGCCCCCAAAAGCGAGATCGGAGAGTTTTTTGAGGTATGATAATTT
>JAYSTZ010000049.1:0-4789 GCA_043719365.1 Verrucomicrobiaceae bacterium
CCCGATTTTCTTCGGCGTCTGCGACCGCCTCCACGCGCTCTTCTCCGCGTAAAAAAAGCATCGCGCCTTGCCTCCCCACGCCTCGCCTCCCTACGTTGCGCGCAATGCTTTCCATCGCCATCCCGATCTACAACGAAGCCGGTAACGTCGCCAACCTTTACGCCAAGGTGCGCGGCGCGATGGAAAAAATCCCGCAACCGTGGGAACTCATCCTCGTGAACGACGGCTCCAGCGATGGTTCCGACGAGCTGCTCGACGCAATCGCCGCCAAAGACGACCGCGTAAAAGTCGTCCACTTCCGCCGCAACTACGGCCAGACCGCCGCCATGATGGCAGGGTTCGATTTTGCAAAAGGCGAGATCATCATCCCCATGGACGGCGACCTGCAAAATGACCCCGAAGACATCCCCCTCCTCCTCGCCAAACTCGACGAAGGCTTCGACGTCGTCAGCGGCTGGCGCAAAGACCGGCAGGATAACGCCCTCAAACGCAATGCCCCCAGCATCATGGCCAATAAACTCATCTCCTGGCTCAGCGGCGTGCGCCTCCACGACTTCGGCTGCTCGCTGAAAGCCTACCGCCGCGAAGTCATCGAAGGCGTCCGCCTCTACGGCGAAATGCACCGCTTCCTCCCCATCTACGCCAAATGGCACGGCGCAGAAATCACCGAAGTCGTCGTCCGCCACTACGCCCGCAAACACGGCGAGAGCAAATACGGACTCGAGCGCGTCCTCAAAGTCATCGCCGACCTCGTCACCGTCAAATTCCTCGACCGCTTCCAGCAAAAGCCGATGTATATCTTTGGAGGTGCCGGACTCCTCATGTTCATCATCAGCGGCTTCGCAGGCTTCCTCGCCTGCATCTTCAAATTCCTTTGGAGCCCCTCCAAGCCCTTCATCTCCACGCCCCTCCCCGTCCTCTGCCTCGTCGCAGGCGCCGCCGGCATCCTCTGCATCCTCATGGGCCTCCTCGCAGAAATGATCGTCCGCACATTCTACGAGAGCCAGGGCAAACGCGTGTATATCGTCCGCGACACGCGCAACGTCCCCCAATAAAAGCCCCGCGCCACTGGCGGCGAAGAGAAAGCCGCACTTGGCGGCGCTTTTTTGAAGGACTAAAGGGACCGCTCCCTTACGTTTCTCTCGTCCCTTTTGTCCCTCGGGGTTCTCCTCCACCCACGAAAAAGCGTGCGGTTTTTGGCCGCACGCTTCTTCGTGAATCTTGTTGCTCCTCGCAGGTTACGCGAGGTGCATGTCGGAGGCTTCGAGGAAGCCTTCGAGCTGCCGGATGCGGGTGGGGTGCCGCATTTTGCGCAGCGCTTTCGCCTCGATCTGCCGGATGCGCTCACGGGTGACTTTGAACTGACGCCCGACTTCCTCCAAGGTGCGGCTGTAGCCGTCCACAAGGCCGAAACGTTGCTCCAGCACCTGGCGTTCGCGCTCGGTGAGGGACTCGAGGACGTCGCGGATCTTCTCTTTAAGGAGCGCGATCGCGGTGACGTCGGACGGGTCCTCGGCGGTTTGGTCCGGGATAAAATCGCCGAAGCTCGTGTCGTCGCTGTCGCCGACGGGGCTTTGGAGCGAGATGGGCTGCTGCGCCATCTTGAGCACCGCGCGGACGCGCTCGACAGGGAGATTGATCTCCTCGGCGACCTCTTCGGGCGTGGGCTCGCGTCCGTAATCCTGGACGAGCTGCTTTTGCACCCGCATGAGCTTGTTGATCGTCTCGATCATGTGCACCGGGATGCGGATGGTGCGCGCCTGGTCCGCGATGGAACGCGTGATGGCCTGGCGAATCCACCACGTTGCGTAAGTGGAGAATTTGTAGCCGCGGCGATACTCGAATTTTTCGACGGCTTTCATCAAGCCCATGTTGCCTTCCTGGATCAGGTCGAGGAATGAGAGCCCGCGGTTCGTGTATTTCTTCGCGATGGAGATGACGAGGCGCAGGTTAGCTTCGACCATCTCTGTTTTGGCCTTGAGGGCTTTGCGCAGCCATTTGCGCAGCTCGCCAAACTCGGCGAGGAACTCCTCGGTGGACATCCACACGCGCGATTGGACGTCTTTGAGCTTCGTGCCATAATCAACTTTGATGCCGCCGACGGCCCGCTGCTGGTCTTTGCGCGGCTTGTTCAGCTCGTGCGAAAGGGCGGTGACGACGCGGTGCTGTTCTTCGACGATGACGACGAAGTCTTCGGTGACTTTCTGTTTGAAGAAGAATTTCGGGTAGAGCTTCTGGACGTTGTTCGTCGCTTTGGTGAAGTCGGCGTACGTTTTGCACTCGTGGTTCACGCCGCCGTGAGCCATGAACGCCTTGTACGTGCGGATGGCTTCGTTTGAGGCGTCTTCGAGCTGCTTCATCATCTTCGGCAGGCTCTTCATGTAGCGCTCGCGGCTCTCGATCTTCTTGTCGAGAATGACGCGGTCGAACCGCTCGCGGCCGTCGATGAGCTTTTGCGCCAGTTCAAGGTATGCGCGCGGGATGAAGCCGAATTTGTTGACGTATTTCTGCACGTTCAACTCCGCGTCCTCGATGCGCATGGAGATTTCCACCTCCTGCTCGCGGGTGAGCAGCGGGACCTGGCCCATCTGCTTCAAATACATGCGGACGGGGTCGTCGAGGATGTCGAGTTTGTCGTTTGGTTTCTCGGGCTCGTCCTCGTCCTTCGTGCCGGACTGCTGGTTGTCCTGGTCTTTCGGGCCGACTTTGTAGTTATCGACCTGCGACGCGTCGATGATGTCGATCTCCATGCCGCGGAGGCGGTTCATGACGATCTCCATCTCCTCCGGGTCGTTCACGGACTCGGGAAGGTTTTCATTAAGGTCATCGAAAGTGAGATAGCCCTGATCCTTGGCGATCTTAACGAGTTCGCGGAGCTTCTCCTGGCCCTCTTGGGTGTCGAGGATGCTCTGGCCCGGTTTGAGCGGGGCGGATTCTTTTACCGTGAGGTTGAGCTTCGAAGCTAGCTTCGCGCTGATTTTGCCCATGAGGCCGGATGCACCGCCCTTTGCGACCTTCGCAGGCTTCTCCTTTTTGACCTTGGCGGCCTTGGCGGCCTTGGGCGGCTTGGGAGCTTTGGCCTTCTTCGGGGCTTTAACCTTGGCGGCCTTCGGTGCCTTTGCAGGCTTCTTCTTCTCTGTCGGCTTGGCTTTTTTGGCTGGCTTCGCGCTTTTTGCTGCCTTCTTGGCGCTTTTCGCGGCGGGAGCTTTCTTCGTGGATTTTGCTTTGATTTTGGCTGCTTTTGCTTTGGTGTTCGGCATTGGTTTCCGCGAAGTATTTAGAGATGAAAATACCCACCGCGGAGAGCAGAATGCCCCCAGCGGTGGGAAAAAAGGAGCGGGATATAACGCGGAACACACCACATTAGTCAAGCTGGAGTTCCACTTTAGAGGATTTATTTTATAAATACCGCCGAACTTCGAGGCCGCCCGCTCCGTGTTTAGGAGCTTGTCCGAGGCGACCTTTTGCTCTTCAGGGCGGGTGTTATCCGTTGATTCATTGAGGGATGGAACCTCACTCACCGTCTATTCGTAAATTTCGTAGATCTGCCGATCGAGTGTAAACGTGACATTATTCCCAAGCGCGAGCCACTGCGCCGAGGCGGGCTTGTCGGTGAGAAGATCGAAGTATTCCTTCGAGGCAAACTGGACGCGGTTGCGCTTTGCGTTTTGCGCGGCCTGGAGCGAAGTGTCGTTCCATTGGTTGCCGTTTTGGGTGAAGGATTTACCGTTGACCACCCGCGCCGCCTGCTCGACATCCGTCGCCTTGCGGGCGATCTCTCCTGCGACGCCTTTGGTACCTTCGCTCCGATCCCGCTTGTCTGCATAGAGCGGCGCCGAGGGTTTCGCTGAGATTGCGCCGGCAGCCGATGCGTCGGCGGCGGGCGCGTTGTTCGCGATGATGCTGCCGAGGTTCTCCTGCTTGGCCTTTTCCAGACCGGCACTGAACGAGTCGGCGCTCTTGAGCGCGGAGTTCCCGCGCCCGGCGAGGGAGCCGTTGTAGCCGTCCTTGCCCTCGGCCATCTGGCTCCAATTCCGCTTGTAGTAAGACTGCGCTACGGCGTCGCGGTCGAGCATCGGCAGGCTGCGCGAAGTCAGCGGCACTCCGCGGCGCGCCTCGTCTTCCACGATGAGGTAGCTCGTGTAAGGCGTGACGATGGCGAAGCGGCGAGCGAGGTCCACCACTTCGTCGCGCAGTTCCTTGTTCTCCCCGCGCAGACGGACCTCATCCAGCAGCCAGCCCACCCGCCGCAGCGCCCATAGCTGCGCGATGAACTCATTGCCCGAGTCGCCGGAAAACTTCACCCGTTGCGCCATCCGCTTCGGTTGCCCGTTCAGCGTGCCATCTAGCACGATCTCGCCTTCCCCCTCGCCACTGTAACGGCCCGCCAGCACAAGCTGGTCGCCGCGGAACAAGTCCGGCAGAGGATTCGGATAGAGCTTCGTTGCGCGAATGCCGGCGGGGAATTCGAGCTTCAAGTTCGTTAGCAACGGCTCGCGGATCTTCAAAAAGAAGTTCGAGACCTTCACTTCGAGGTCCTCCTCCGGCAGCACAAACTGCGACACCGCGCGGGTCCGCTCGGCGATTTTATCGAGCAGGTGCGTGTTGATGTCGGTGCCGATTCCGAAGCAGAAAATGCGGGTGTTCGAAGCCTGGTCGCGCGCCACTTTCGCCACGATGCGCTCTTCGTCAGTCTCGCCAATGGTCGGCTTTCCGTCGGTGAGGAACACCACGACGAACGGCCGCGATGAGTCCGCGGGCTTCAGCTTTTGCGCGGCTTCCAGCGCCT
>JAYSTZ010000481.1:0-8048 GCA_043719365.1 Verrucomicrobiaceae bacterium
CACAACCCGAAAGCAACGGCAGTCGATAAGGGCGACACGGACTACATCCTCGACACGAAAGACGCCGCCATCCGCGGAAAGTACATCATCCCAGGCGACGGAGCGAAATCGAAGGTATATAAGACCACCGTGCTTCCCGACGGCGACGAGAAGCTCATGCCGCCAATGGATGAGATCAAAAAGAAGTCCAGCCGCAAGCTCACCGCTGATGAGTCCGAGACGCTGAAGAAGTGGATCGACGACGGCGCAAAATGGCCGGACGGCGTGACGCTAGTCGCCCGCAAGCAAACGATTGGCGTGTCGAAGGAGGATTTGACCGCAGTCGCGACCGCGATCCACACCCGCATCGTTGCAAACTCAAAGGAAAAGACCGAGGCAGAGATGGCCCCTTACACCGCAGCCATCATCGGAACGGATGTAATTTTTGATATGCTTCCAGTCAAGGGCGGCAAGTTCATGATGGGGTCGCCCGAAAATGAAAAAGGCCGCAACCCGGACGAAGGTCCGCAGAAGGAAGTGACTGTGGAACCATTTTGGATGGGCAAGTACGAAGTGACCTGGAACGAGTTCCAACTCTTCATGTATCCCGAAGAGGAAAAGAAGGCGCGTGTCTCCAAGAACCTTCCCTCCGAGCTGAACTCGCTCACCGACGCGGTCTCTCACCCGACTCAGCCGTATGTGGAAATGAGCTTCGGCATGGGAACGGACGGATTTCCTGCTATCTCGATGACGCAGCACGCGGCCAATAAATACTGCCAGTGGCTCAGCGCGAAGACCGGTCATTTCTATCGCCTGCCAACCGAGGCCGAATGGGAATTTGCCGCGCGTGCCGGAACGAAGACGGCTTACTACTGGGGCGACGAGGCATCCCAGCTCGGGCAGTACGAATGGTACGGAAAAAACGCGGATTTCAAATATCAGAAGGTCGGCAAAAAGAAGCCGAACCCATGGGGACTTTACGACATTCTCGGAAACGTCGCGGAGTGGACAATCGACCAATACGACGCGGGCTACTACGCAAAGATGCCCGCAGTGAATCCGTGGAACAAAGCGACCACCGCATATCCCCACGCCGTCCGCGGCGGATCGTGGGATGACGAAGAGCCTGCGAAGCTCCGCGCCGCCGTTCGGCGCGCGAGCGGGCCGAATTGGAAGCGCCAGGACCCGCAGCTTCCGAAAAGCATCTGGTACCATACGGATGCGCAGTTCCTCGGCATGCGAGTCATCCGCCCGCTGAAGACCGCTTCAGCCGAAGAGATGAAGGCCTACTGGAACAACGGCGTGGAGAAAGATGACCCACGGCTGAGCAAGGCCGAGTAGCACAATACTCCGGACCTGAATTTTCACAAAGCCTCCGCAGCAATGCGGGGGCTTTGTTATTTACCGGCGACCGGACGAAATCACGGCACCGAAGGCGTCACGATTCTGTAGAAACGCCGCCCCGCTGTGGCACTTGTAGGATCGGGCACCTCCACAATTCCGGTGCCTGGTTGCGGGCTGACGTCGCCAACGCGCTGCCATGCTGCATCCGATAGCGCAGCCTTGTACTGCACCGTGTAGGTCTTTCCCGCGACCCCCACGAAGCGGATGACCACTCCACCGGGACCAGGCCGAGTCATCTCGGCCTTGAACGCGTCGCCCGCGAAACGTGGATTGGTGCCGGCGACATACTCGGCCAGGTTGCTCTGCCCGTCGCCATCAGTATCGAGCGCGCCGTCGGCAATATTCGGATTGAGCCCGTTCGCCACTTCCCAAGCATCGGGCATCCCGTCGCCATCGGAATCGGTGAGAGGGATCTGATTCGCAGCGCCCGGAGTCGGAACGAGATTGACTACCGTGGTTCCTCCCTCGGGATAGCGACCCGCACTTTGTCCGGCAGGCTGAGTTCCCAGCATCGCGACAATATCGAGCGCGTTTCCAGCAGCGGTGAAAAAGGCGAGCGAGTCCGACGGGACGAGCGAAAAATTGACGTGCCCACGAAGCGGTTGATTATCCGCCGACCACACCTGCCAGCGCGCGCTTCCGCTCGTGCCGATGAATGTGAGCGGTGGAATGATAAACTGAAACTGCTGGGTGACGCGATCGGTGAGATAGTTGCCGCCGATGTCCACGGGGAGCGTCCCGTTGTTGCGCAACTCGAAGAAATCGTTCGCGTCCGACCGCCACTCGTTGAACTTCACGTCGTTCGCCTGACCGACCGCCGCCGCAGAGTTGAACCCTCCGCGCGTTGGCACGGTGAGACTCCATGCGCCGTTGCCCTCAGGCACGCGACCGAGTGCGAAATTTGGAATCTGTCTGCCAAAAGCGATGCTCTCATGGAGCGCGCCGGCATTGGCCGGGATATGGTAAAAACCAAGCGTCCCGCCGTCCGCGGACAGCGCCCATCCCGTGTTGGAAGCGCTCGGAGCGGCGAGTGGATTGAACTGCACGATGTGCCGCGCGCCTGCCTGGAGGATGGTTCCGGCGGGAAATATGAACTTCCTCGGCACGGCGAGATCGTCGCTAAAGCTCATGCCGCTGATGTCGATGGGAAGCGCCGCCGGGTTATAAAGCTCGGCCCATCCCGCGAACGAGCCATCGGGGTTTTGCAGGGAAGTGTTTTGTACGAGCACTTCGTTCAAGACCACGGGAACCACGGGGAATGTCGTCGTCACGGTGACGTCGAGTTTCATTCCCCAAACGATGTCAGTGCTCGGCGAGGCGCTGGTCTGCAAATTGGCCTGATGCACGGACACCGCGATGACGTTATCACCCACCACGAGATCGCTGGCCGGTATCGTGAACGTTTGGACCGTAGCGTCGCCAACACTCGCATTAGCACGGTCACTGAAACCCGTCGCCCCTGCATTCATGCGGACGGGCGTGGGGCCTCCGCCATTCAGATAAATGTTCGCGCCGTCATCACACATGACTTTCGCAGTGAGCGAAACGCCTGTGAGCGGTCCGCTGTAGTTAAAATGCGTCCGGAAGTAATACGTCTGAAACGGCCGTCCCGAAGCATTACCAGGCAGCGCCGTGGTCTTTGAAAAATTATCGGCATTATTGAGCGCTGCCGTCTCGATATACAAGAGCTGCTGCGACGAGAGAGACCATGAGAAATCATCGAACGCCGCCGCAGAAAAAGGACGATTGGCAGAGTCCGGCAGAGGCCCGACGCTCGCATTTGCAAAGTAACGCCACGATTGATTTGCAGGAACCAGATTGGTCGTAACCGACGACGCGGTTCCCGCTACAGCCGGGTTTGGGCCGCCGGGAGTCGGCTGATTAAAGGCCGCGATGGACCCTGCGCCATTTGGAGTGAGGCCCTCGGAAATGTCGGCACGCTGCGGGCCATAGACAACGTTGTCGATGAAAGTGAGTGTCGGTGAAAGGAACCCAATTTCGCCCTGGAGCGGATCGAGTTTAAAATCGAGATGCTCCGGCCCGTCGTCCGTCTCACCATCGGCCTTGAAAGCGGCGTAACCGCCGGGCTCGATAAACGTCAGTGCGCGAATCTCGTGTCGGCCTGGCCAGTCCGCCGGATTGTCTGTGAGATGACATCCGCCCACATCGGCGGGATAAATCGAGCGGTTGTGAAGCTCTACGAAATCTTCCGCCTCGAGCACCGCCGAAGCCGCGAGCCATTCGTTGATTACCACTTCGGAAAGCGGCCCGCGCTCCGCGAGCACATTTGGCGCGCCGAATGTAGGCTTGCACAGCGCCCAAGTCCCGTCCGCCGCGCGGCCAATACTGTAGTCCCAAAGCTGACGTCCGAATCCAACCGAATCAACGGTGAGGCCGTCGGGCCGCGTGAGGATAACCTGATCGCCATTGCGCTTTAGCGAAAACCCCGTTCGCGGGGCAGGAACGCTGGATACATCCGTCGCATAGACGACTTTGTATTCTCCCGCTGCGATGCTCGAGCCGGGGGGAAATGTGTATTTAAATGGAACGCCGGCATTGTCCGAAAGTCCCCATCCCGAAATATCGACCGCCGCATTTCCCGAATTGCGCAACTCAATGATATCCGGCGCAACCGAGCCAAACACGAGCGTCTCCGCATTGAGAGCCAGAACCTCGTGAATGAACACCGACTCCACCACGGGCGGATTATATCCACCATCGACAGTCCACGCGGCCTGCGAAACATTTCCGCCGAGCGCGGAATCATTCTGCCAAAGGCCGCCATCCGTGCGGCCCGCCACTTCCAGCAGATACGCGCCATCCGCGAGACCGCTCAAGACGATCGGCTGCGAGATCGGCGTGCTTCCCGACCAAAGGCCGCCATTGAGCCTCCATGAATAATGCGTCCAGCCGGAGCCCTCGGGAAAAGCATTTGCAGTCGCCGGGATCCCAAAACCCTGGAGCAGAGAGCCCACGGTGATAGTCGCGCCGGTGATATTGGTGGTTCCCTCCGGCATTCCGCGGAGGCTCACACCCGCGCGGGGTGGCGCACCTTTGTCCGTGCCGTTCGTACCGGTACGGCTGGCGGGCGATTGCCGGGTCGGCGTCATCCGGGATCGAATCTCCGCAGCGATGCGCTTGTAATTCCAAGCCTCCGGCGCGGGTATATCCAGTGGCCCGGTGAGCAGTGCTCCGGCAACGATATTGCCGCTTCCCGCCCCCGTCCATGGACCCGACATCAAATTATTGTTGAGCGCAAGAGTGGTCACAACCGGCAAAGTGCGCACAATGGGGACGGGCGTGAGGAACAGATTTCCCTCCAAATACATCCCCGCTCCCGCCGTCGTGCCCGGGTCGAGAAAGTTCACAATCGCCGCGTCTGCCGATGCAGCCGCAGCGTCAAAGACCGTGTTGCCCAGCAGCGTGAAAAAGTTTCCGTCCGTCGCAGATGCAAACTGGTCGCAACGCGAAACAATGTTGCCGACAATCGTGATATGCGAGCCGCCGCCGCCGCCACTTACTGCGCTGGAGGTGTCGGATGTTCCGTTGCGATGCGCATTCAAAAAAATGTTCCCTTCGATCCACGCGTCCGTGTTATCGAGGTCGAGAATGTCATCGTCGGCTCCGGCGAACACACTATTTACGACATAGAGAATCGGCCCCGGACGCTGCATGTTTGCCACGTCGATCGTATCGAATGCGCCAATCGTCTTTCCGAAAAAACAGCCGCGAAACACAGCCCTGCCACCCGTTCTCACTCCGGACACCACCACCATCTCAAACGCCGTCGTCGCGGGCGGAAATACGCAATCGGCCACGACAAACGAAGCATTCTCAAGTTCCAGATAGGGCACGGCGGGATTCCCAAATGTCACCGCCGTGAGGAATATCTCTCCGGCATGGACATCGATCGCCTTCGCACTGTTTCCCGAAATGTGCGCATGCGACAATCGCGTCGGAGGGGAACTTTGCGATCCATTCACCACGATCCCATACCACGGAGCGCCGCCCGGTGCCGACATGAACCGGATGGGTTGCATCTCCGTCCCGTCGGCGACCAATGCCCCGGACGCAGCGACCGTGATTCGACCGCCGGCGTTCACAATCACATGAGTACCCGGCTCGATGGTCAGCGTGCTACCAGCCGGAACCGTTAGGTCGCCGGTGATGCGATACGGGCCGTTTGCGGCGGTCCACGTCTGACTTCCGGGGAGTGTTCCCGAGCGAATTTCTTCCGTCCCATCAAAGTACCATACGTCCTGCCACGTCCGCCCGATCTCAACACTCGCGCTGTCGAATGCCTGAATGAGCACACGATTCACACCGGGAAACAGTTGCAGTTGCGGCACCGTCCATCTCGCCTCCCACGCACTCCATTGCGCGGGCCAACCATTCGCCAGCACCTGACGAGTTTCGATGACCGGAGCCTGGCCGACCAGACGGCACTCGCCCACAACCGTCTGGGGAAATCCGTTCACGGGCGAGAGCGTACTTCCGTCGGTACCTTGCACCGCAGTGACCGTGAGCGAACGGGAAATGAGCCCGCTCACAAACGCGTGGCGCGTGGAGATGAACGTCTTGATGGTCGTGCGCAGCGAGGCACCGACGACAGGCGCGAGAACTTGATCGCAGAGATCCTCGAAATTCGCGGGATGAAACGGACCATCCAGCAACCGTTGAAGTTCCTCGAAATATACCGGCGCAAACGCCGGAAACTTCATGAACGGATTCAGCGGCGTCGGAGACCCATCCGGCGCATCGCACATGCGGAAAATGCCGTGCGTCGGGCTGTTCGCGACGGCACTGCGACCAAGCAGTGTATCGAGGTCGTGATGCAGGAGCACTCCCCGGGGATCATCCTTTCCAAAGTAGAGATAGTAATCATCGCCATCGCCATTGCTGATGTTTGTCTCCTCGTTGTCGGCGAGCGTGTTCACTGCGAGCCATCGCATCCACTGGCGCACGTCTGCCGCAGACTGCACGGCAAATTCATAGCCCGGATCGTATCCAGTCGGCGCGTTGACTGTCGCGCCGTTATAGCCGAGCGCGAGAGCTGAAGACAGGCCGATCAGATCGCTCCAATCATTCTCCGCTGCATTGGTCTCCTTCCGAAAATTGATTGCGTAGAGCTCCGGCAGCGAAAGCGTCTCAAATGGAGAAGGGACAATTTTCTTCAGACTCGCGCCGTCGAGCTCCGTGCCGCCCGCAGTGGCTCCTGTGAGGATTCGCTGGCCGCGGTAGATATTGCCATTCCCGTCTTGCGGAAAATGGTGCCGCGTGAAGTCGCCGTCTTCGAACTCATTGCACGCGTAAAAGCCGTAGGTTGGCGCGATGGTCGATCCGCCCGTCGGGTCCAATTGATTCACCCGCAACCGTACGGCGCGCGACTCCGAGCCAGCCAGCCCCGCCTTTCGGTAAAGCGCACTCCCGAGCAATTGATACGGTGTGTTCTGCGAATTAAGGACCAGCGCCGTCCGGCCATTCCAACTGTCGTCATTTGAAAAATGAACGTTGTAGTTCGGCGGCGTCGCCGTCCGGCTGCCGTTCCCTCGATTCCGCACACCGGTCAGGTATCGGACTTTCGCTCCCGTTCCATCAAAGGAAATAAAAGTCGCATTGAACCTCGCATGACTGTGCGTCTGGTCCTGCGCCTCGCCTTCGTTGAACGGAAATGGAGGCGTTCCCGTATCCGCATTGATCGCAGCCAACTCCGCCGCGTCGGCACTCCGCATGACGATGCGATAAAGCGGCATCGCGCCGAAATAGGCGGTGCTATCGATCTGGTAAATGCAGTTCTGACTATGCTCCAGCAAGCCCGTGTAGTTACGCGCTGTAGCGGGCCATACGCGGGTCTGCACGCCGTCGCTCGCCGACACGTAAAACTCCACTCGCGTTCCTTCCGCCTGCGCCGGGACGTAAGCGCCAAAAATTCCATCGCCCGCCACACCATCGCCGTGCGCACCGTCGTCAAGCATCGGCATACTGGAAAATGAAGCTGCCCCATCGGTCCGGCAGTACAATGTCACAACCGGCGTGGCACCGAGATCATCCCGCACGCGGCAGGACACCGCAACGACATCGCTTGCCTTCGGCACGATTGGAAAATGCGATACTTTATCCACAATGCACGGCAGGTTTGCAGTTGCGACGGAATTGGACGCGCCCGGCGTCCCTTGCATCACCGTGCTCGCAGCCCAGTTCTGGCCTTCACCGACCTCGAACAATGGCTGAATGAGTTCCAGCGATTTCCCTCCACCATCCGCATCGCTCACCCAGACCCAACCGCGATGCCCGTGGTCCGCCGTATCCCTGCGGCGCTCTGCCCAGTCCCCGTCGTCCGAGTAATTTACTTCGCACACGACCGCGTCGCTCGCGTCGCGCAGAGTCACCGACTCACCGGAATTCGAAAGCTGCCCCGACCAATTGCCGACGAAGTTCGTGGCCGCCGGGTACTTCAAAACAAATGCCGCCGAATTCGCCACGACCACCAAGCGCCCACCAGACGGGATGCTCACGCCCGCCGGAATAGTGAAATCCACACCGCCGCTCAGCCGCCAGCCGCCGACTACTTGCGCAGCAGTGCCGGTGTTGAAAAGCTCCACATATTCCTCCGCGGAATTCTCCGACGAAGGATGATACATGATCTCCGATACGACCACGCCCGC